>NZ_FOXR01000024.1:0-37568 GCF_900115765.1 Caldicoprobacter faecalis
TATCTCATGCAGGATGACCATCTTCTCATTAAATCCAGCACTATTTGCTCATCTTCCTTGCTTGGGAAAGTAAGTTTAGCCTGTATTGTTATCATCTCTTTTACCACCTTTTTGTCCGTAAATCCTGGCTGCAAATGATGTAACTATTGCTATTAAGTCTTCTGCTAGCTCTTTGTTTACATCTTGTTCATTTTCTTCCCCATTTAAAACTATAAGCTCTACTCCAAAGCTTTCCATGAAAAATTTAAGATATTCAAAACCAAACCTTGCCAGTCTATCAGGATACTCTATTACAACTTTTTGAACTTCTCCTCTTTTTATTTTGTTCAGAAGCTTTAATAAACCTCTCCTGTTTTCATTTACCCCACTTGCTATTTCGGATATGACTTCATACTGCCAACCTTGCAAATTGGCATATTCTTCTAGCCTTCTAATCTGATTTCCCAAGTACTCTTCCTGCTTCTTTGTAGATACTCTGGCATATAAAATTACTTTCGGTTTCGATTTCTCTTCTATCATGCCTAACAACTTCTCTATATCTTCTTTTTTGTATCTTCTTCTCCCTTTTGGTGTCCTAATTGGAGTTATTAACCCTTCCTTTTCCCAATTTATCAATGTACTTCTGCTGATGTTGTATGTTTCTTTAACTTTTTGTATACTCAACAACATCGATAATCACCCAATTAAAATTATATCATTTTGTATTGTTGTTTTCAACTGTTGTTACCTCCTCTTTATCAATTCTCTTTTTCAATAAATTTGATCTCTCCCTTTTTAACCCACCCAAAGCGCTCTCTGGCTGCCTTTTCGATATACTCTTCCGATTTCGTATACTCAACCTGACGCTCCAGCTCAGCGTTGTACTCCTCAACCTGCTGGATTTGCTGCCTCAAGTGCTCCATCTGCGCATGCTGCTCCCGTATCTTCAATTCCTGCTGAATAAAAGTAAAAATGAAATACCCGGCCACCAGCAATGCAATCATCAGTTTCGCTCTGGGCTTTAGCACATACCTGCGCCTTGCCATGCAATCACCTTCTTAAGACAAAGACTATCCTCTCTCTCATAAGCCAAACACAAAAACAAGCTTGGCCTTTTATATTTTTATTCGACACCCAATATAAAACTCCTCTTTTTCATGCCTTGATTTTGCCGTTAATTTTATTAAAAAAATTAAGCAACGCACGGAAAGGCCAGGACACAAATTTGATAACACCCTTTAATCCCTTTTCTATTGTCCTGTACATGAGGCTTAACGCCTTTATCACCCACGCACTAATGGTCAATAAATACAGGCTCCACCCCATTGCTAGTCCAATAAAATTGTAAAACCTCACTTCACCATCGTTGGCATACAAAAGCGCCACAAAGACGATCCCCGCTACAATGAGCCAAAAAAGCAGGTCCATTACGCCCACAACCCACGGCCTGGGTTTAAATATCCTGCGGATTACCCTGTTAAAATCATAAATGAAGCCGACGATCATTCCCGTATAAACTGTGGCCAGAAAGACATATGCCTGATTGACTGTCGACATAAGCATACAATTATGCACCCTTTTTTACCTGAATAATCTGCTGAAAAAGCCAGAACCTTTTCCACCCAACCCGTCGTGATCGCTGTACTGCAAGGCTATGATTTCCCCTTCAACTATGAGCTGCCCTTCCTCTAAGTTCAACTTGTTTATATGAAGGTCTTGACCGTGAAGAGTAATATAGCCCATATCGGTCACCAGGACCACCGTTGCCTCGTCAAAGCTATCCACATCAATTACCCCTGTTATAGTCACCTTTTCGCGGTTCTCCATGAGCACGCTGTGGCTTCTGCTCCGTACAGCTTTTTTATCATCCATCTCTCTAATCATCCCATTCCCCCCTGATACAATGCCCTTATTTGATTATATGCTCCCCCCTTTCATGGTATGCATACAAAAGCCCGGCATATAAAGCCGGGCTTAACGCGATTTCAAGGCCATAGCTTTATAATTTGAACTCCTTTGAAGTAATGCCTAATGATGTCCTCAGCTTTTTTCCCCTGTTTGGCCATGTTGTAAGCGCCCCACTGGGACATGCCCACGCCATGGCCATAGCCCCTGCCCTTGAATATTACGCGGTCACCCTCCAGCCGTACCTCATCCAGCAGCGTCGATTTCATCCTGGTGCTGCCCAATGCAATGCGAAGGTCGGGCGCCGAAACCGGTATTGAGTCCAACATGATTTCCATGGCACGGCCCGACGGTCCTCTCTTGCCTATCTTGATACTGGAAAAATCATCTATTTGTTTGCCCGTCTGCTGAACAGCCCGTATGACCTCTTGCTTTGAAAATTCAGCAACCCAATTCCTTTCATCAGGTGGGATAAGCGAAGAATCATCTGGAGAGTCAACGGTTTGTATATAAGGGGGGTTGCCCTCCTTATAGGCCAGGCCCTCTACCGCCGTTGCCGTCTTGCCTCCAGCATTGGAATGAAACCAGGCATTCACATAATCCCCGTCATATACGATCACCTGGCCTCTGGTCTCGTTTACCGCCTTCCTTATTCGGTCGTTGACGGCTTCCATGTTCCATGCCTGGGCTTCTTCAATGTCGGTTGAAATGTGGGCATTAGCGTATTTAGATTGGCCCTTGTCCTTTATAAATTTAAGCACAAAGGTCCTGGCAATAATGGCCTGGGCCTTGATAGCTTCCATTGGCCAATCGTTCTTTATTTCACCTCCTACGACCCCGGCCACGTACTCTTCAAACGGCATCTCCTGTACCCTACCCTCTTCCTTTATATATACCTTAAGGCGTGGTTCCTGCCCGTTCGGGCTTCCCAAAGCTTCTGGGATGGCTGGCTTTTTGGCAGGTTGCTCGGGAGCTGGAGCTGGTGGCTCAGTCCTCCTCACCCTTGCACACCCTGATACGATTAAGACAAATACCACATGGATAATCAAAAACCTGCCCCATTTCGATTTTATTGCGTTCATCCCTATACCTCCTGTAACCTTTGACTCTGCTTCATCGTTTTAAGGTTTCAATGTATAGTATTTGCTTAAATCCAGGAGGTAATACGACAAAATTAACAGAATTTACAGCTCCCTGTACATCTTTGAGGCTTCCCCTTTGGCGACATGTTCAGATATCGATAACACCTCAAAACGCCGTATATGCTCACCAAACTGTATCTCTATTATATCGCCCACCTTTATCTCTGTGCTGGGCTTGGCCACCTTGCCGTTTATGAGCACCCTTCCTTGGCTGCATGCCTCATTGGCCACCGTCCTTCTCTTTATAATCCTGGACACCTTTAAGAACTTGTCTATTCGCACGCCTTTACCCCCTCCAAAATAAGAGCAAATTTCAAAACCAGTATACAATTCTTCCAATGCCTTTTCAATGGAATTTTATAACCCCATGTGCAAAAGTCCAACTCTCATGAGGAGCATACTCCTAATCTGTCGTCTTTTATAAGGCAGGGCCATAGACAGCAGAGCAAAAGCCCAAAAATTATAAAAACCGGGTGATAATCCCGGTTTTTATAATTTGAGTTTTTAACTTATTGAACAGCGTCCTTCAATGCCTTGCCAGCTTTGAACACAGGGGCCTTCGAGGCGGGAATGATGATCTCCTCTTTGGTTTGAGGATTTCTCCCCTTCCTCTCTGCCCTTTCGCGAACTTCAAAGGTACCAAAACCAACTAGCTGCACCTTCTCATTCCTAGCCAATGCCTCAGTGATCACTGAAATCAGGGCATTAATAGCGCTTTCAGCTTCTTTTTTTGTCAACTCACTTCTCTCTGCTACAGCAGCAATCAACTCAGCTTTATTCATATACGCACCCTCCTTGAAATAAATTCTTATAGCATATTCGCTATTTTTTTTCAAATTCCTCCTTGTTGCCAAATAATTTTTGAAATTTTTACATATTTTTCGCCTGGTTTTTTCTAGAGGAATCTCGGTAATATCATTACCATATTTTTCTTAAATTATACATGCTTTTTAGTTAAAAATAGCTTCTTTGCTTGGTTCCACAGCTCATCCATCTCTTCCAGGGTCATCTCATGCAAAGGACGGTTGGCATTCTTTTCTATGTATTCAAAGCGGGCTATAAACTTCTCGATGGTGTCTTTCAATGCCAGTTCTGGATCCACTTTTAAAAACCTTGCGACATTGACTGCCGCAAATAGCAAATCTCCTATTTCCTCACGTATTTTTTGTTGGTCACTTCCACTGCATACCTCTTTTAACTCTGCCAGTTCCTCCTCCAGCTTTTGCATAGCACCCTCCACGCTCTCCCAATCAAAACCCACCAGAGCCGCTTTTTCCTGCACTTTATAGCTCCTTATAAGAGCGGGAAGGATGCTGGGTATATCGCGCAAAACCTGGGTATGAGTAGCAAAGCCTTTCTCATGCCTTTTCATGTCCTCCCAGTTGGCCACCACCTGCTGTGCATTCTCGGCCACAATATCTCCAAATATATGAGTATGCCGGTGTATCATCTTTTGACATATCCTTGTAATCACATCGAATATATCAAATGCTCCTCGCTCTCTTGCTATCTGGCTGTGGAACACCACCTGCAGCAGGACATCGCCCAGCTCTTCTAACAGCTTGTCCTCATCCTGCTTATCGATGCTCTCTATCACCTCATAAGCCTCTTCTATGAGATAGCGTTTAAGGGTTTCGTGCGTCTGTTCCTTGTCCCATGGGCACCCTTGAGGCGAACGAAGAATTTCCATAATTTGCTTTAGGTGATTCATATCAAAGGACTCCAGCCGCTCGAACTTAACGGGCGGAAGATACATGCAGGTGGTGTGGTCATAGCGCCGTTGTCGATCCAACTGATAGAGGGGCACAGCCTTGTACTCCAGCCTATTATCCTGGGTTTGCCAGCTTACAAACACCTCCAGGTCATGAGGATAAAAGCGCAGCAACAATAACTTCACATCTGAGGCTATTAAAGCGTCATACATATTGATAACCACCGTTGCCAGGCGCACATTTATCAAATCCTCGGTCATTTCGGGAGCGCTCAATATCTTTAGCCCCTCTATACCGGCCTTCTGAACCAGGGCGAGCAGCGCATCGGCACTGCTTACACCAGGTATAATATCGATATCATACATTTCCCTGTCAAGCCGTCTTAAAAGCTCAAACGTAAGCCTCTCGCCTATAAGGGGATGGCCCGGCACCCCCACCACCACTTGACCACTTTGCGCCATGTCCATGACCCGTTTTACCATAGCTTCATAAACATGGTCGAAATCTTCACCGTCCTGGTAAATATCATCCATGGAGGTATACTCTATTCCCTGTGCCTTCAAGAAGGGAACAATCCCATGCATCTCAGTCCGTAAAACCACGTTGGGTGCCTGGCGCAAAGCCTTTAACGCCCCTAGAGTAAGGCCGTCCTCGCTGCCCGGCCCTAATCCCACAACCGTAACCTTATGTTTCATTTCCTCAGGCCCTCCTGCATAAAACGCACTATATATAATACATCGTACCACGGCATTGTGCAACTAAATATTGCATTTTTTAAAGAGCCAGCATCAATATCAATCCACACCCTTTACCACCGCTAGCGGCACCAGCCGCGCAACAGGTATCGTAGCGCCCCGCTTAACCAGCACGGACACCACTTCTTCCACATCTTTATATGCCAAGGGGGATTCGTCCACGATGTCCTTATATGACCCAGCATTATATATAACATCCCCCATGGCCTTTTCAAACTCCTGCTTGGTAATCGACTTTGCCTTGGTTCTCGACAGCCTGCGCCCGGCTCCGTGGTTCACTGAAAAGAAGCTTTCTGCCAGCTCATCCGTTCCAACAACAACATAAGATCCAGTACCCATGCTCCCGGGGATCAAAGCAGGATGCCCCGTTTGCATATAGCTGGTCGGGTTTTGATTGTGTCCTGCAGGCAAAGCCCTTGTGGCACCTTTCCTGTGCACCAGAAGGTCCCTGCCGCCATGCCGTTCCCACTTTGCAATATTGTGTGCAACGTCGTAGACCAGCTTAAAGCCCATGGACTCGGCCGGCTTCTTCAAAACATCTTCAAAGGCCTTAACCACATCGTACATTATGATCTGCCTGTTTGAAAAGGCAAAATTGACGGCAGCCGCCATAGCCCTATAGTAACTCTTTCCTTCTTTGGAATCAATGGGCGCTGCAGCAAGGCCCTTCTCCGGCACATCAATCCCATATTTTTTAGCTGCTTCCCATAAAATCTTGGTATAATCGGTGGCAATCTGATGACCAAAACCGCGGCTACCCGTATGGATCATGACAGCTATTTGGCCCTCAAACAAGCCAAATGCCTCTGCCAATTTTTTATCCAAAATGCGGTCCACCCGCTGAATCTCTATGAAATGGTTCCCACCGCCTAGTGTACCTAGCTGCTCCTCTCCTCTTTCCTGAGCCTCTTTGGACACAGCAGAAATATCGGCACCTGCCAGCCTTCCGCCCTCCTCGATATAGTCCAACTCTTCACGGCTCCCAAACCCGGCCCGGATTACCGCTTCAACCCCGTTGTGCACAACGTCATCGAAAATCCGGCGGGTAATGCCCTTGTGCTTTCCCTTTTTACCTATACCCGTTGGAACGTAATGTTCGATCCTCTCTATCAGCTTGTACAAAATTTCTTTGCTCAAATCACGGGCCTCAAGGTCAGTCCTTAAAAGCCTTACGCCACAGTTGATGTCATACCCTACAGCGCCTGCAGAAATAACCCCATGCTTGTCTATAGCCATGACTCCTCCGATGGGCAGTCCAAACCCCTCGTGAATATCGGGCATTCCTATCACCGGTTCCACCACGCCAGGCAGCGTAGCGGCATTGACAAGCTGCCTTAACGACTGGTCTTCATACAGCAGGCTTTTCAAGGCATCATTCACATACACCACAGCATCGACTCTCATCTTCCCCAATTTGGGTATGCGCCATTTGTTGACCCCTTCCCTCACCAGATTATACCCCTGTATTATCTCGGTGTCCATGTCATCACCATCCGCTTTTTCCCCTTGTAACCTGTCACAAAATCAAACTTCCATCTATATGATAATAAGACTACCTGAACATTTTGAAGCGGTTTTTCACGCAAATTTTTAATTTTATAGATAAATTGGTTCCAGCCAGTACAGAGATAATAGGGATATAAGCCTTTTACCGGAATATCCTGAGCTGATATAGCATCTTTTCTAGCTTATCCCCGCCCGGCAAAAATCTGAAGTCGTTTTCCCTTATGGTACCCATAAACAGAAGCGCTAGGCCGTACATCAGCACGCCTACAAGAATGGACAGCATAGTAGCCACGGTCAACCCCGCGGCCTCCTCAAGCACTTTATACAGGACAGAAACCGCGGTTGCCATGATGCCCACAGCCACAATGGGCTTTGCGACAAAATCGGTAAAAGGTATAAAAACCTGAGTATACCTTATCACAGCAGAAAAATCCAGCAGCGAAGCAATAGCATAGCATACAACGGTGCCCACAGCCGCTCCCAGGACATTTATCTGTGGTATCCCAACCAAGGTATACGTGGTCACCACTTTAAACAGCGCCCCTACAGCAAGGTTTTTAACCGGCACAGCCGCCCGGTTAACGCCCTGCAGGATCCCCGTCAAACTCTGGATGAGAGTGAGAAACACCACGCCAAATGATAATATGCTTAAAAGGTCGCCGGCCAAAACCGCCTGGCTATCGTCCAAAGCCCTATAAAGAAGCCGAATGATCGGATGGGATAAGACCGACATCCCCACACCTGCTGGTAAACCCACCAGCAGAGTTAAGCGTATGGCCACTGCGGCCTTGTGCGCCACCGCCTTTTGATCGCCCAGGGCACAGGACTCCGAAATCGAAGGCACTATGCTCATGGCCAAAGCCACCGTCAAGATAGTAGGGAAATTGATGAGTGGGTTTGCGTACGCTGTCAGCAGCCCATACAGGCTGGTAGCCTCCTCTACCGTATATGAAGCCGCCGTCCCGGCTCCTCCTATGCTCATAAGGCGGTTTACCACAATCATACCGTCTATTAAGCCCACCAGCGGCATAAGAGAGGCCCCTATGGTTACCGGTACAGCAATGTTTGCCAATTTCCTTATTATCTCGCGCACCGGCTCACTATAGCGAGCCCCAAGATTTTTCTTTGCAGCTTTTCTCTTTATACCTTCTCCCAAATCCACCTTTTTTCGCTTATATATACCCAACAGCAAAATCAAAGCCGCTATCTCGCTCAAGGTAACTCCCAGGACAGCGCCTGCCGCGCCAAATTCGATCCCCCTACCTACAAAAAGCCACGCCAGCAACAAGCCCATAAACAACTTGACGCTTTGCTCCACAATCTGAGACAGGGCAGTAGGACTCATCATCTGCATCCCCTGAAAATACCCTCTAAAAGCCGAAAGCACCGACACGAAAAACAGAGCCGGAGCAATGGCCAGTATAGAATATACGGATTTTGGATTACCCAAAGCGCTGGATATCATACCGCTGAAGGCAACCAACAGGGTGGATGTAAACATGCCAAGGCACGCCAAAATCGTTAAAGAAACTCTGAACACTCTGTAAGCTCCAGCATAATCGCCATACGCCATCCTTTCGGAAACCATCTTGGATATGGCCACAGGCAATCCCGCCGATGATATGACCAAGAGGAAAGAATATATGGGATAGGCCATCTGATAGAGGCCCATGCCTTCGGCACCGATTATATATGTAAGGGGTATACGGAATACTGCTCCCAGCACTTTGGCCAACAGCCCAGCAAAAGCCAGCACAGCTGCCCCTTCCACAAAAGATCTCTTTTTCACATAAGATCCTCCTCGCCACACTTAATGTAACAGTTAGCATTTGAACATTATCAATTATATCAAAATTAACAGCGCTCATCATATAAATATTTATATTATTCCCTTTTATCTTACAATACAGCAGCAAAATAAAAAAGGCACTGAGATTACTCAATGCCTTTTTTCATGTCCATTTGCTATTGTTCCATCTGCTTCCCTATGAATGCCGCCGCAGCTTGGGCTATCTTCATCTCAGTATCCCCCATGGTGACATTGGGTTCCTTGGATAACAATATGACTGCTCCAACGGATTCTCCCTCTGACACAATGGGGACTATCACCTGAGCGGTATACTCTGTTTGACCCCCTTCCCTTTCCAGCAGAGGGTAAATGGTATCCTTATTGGCACGATTGGCCAACACCATCTTTTTCTCATTTATAATGCGTTCCAAATCCTCGCTGATTTTCTCCTTCTTAAAACGAGCTTGAGGAATACCCGCAACAGCCACAATGACGTCCTTATCTGCCACACAAGCAATATGCCCCAGGATCTTGTGCAGAGACTCCACATACTCGTCGGCAAAATCGCTTAAATCCTCTATGGGAGAATATTTCTTTAAAATTACTTCCCCTTCTTCATCGGTATAAATCTCCAAAGGGTCACCTTCGCGTATCCGCAGGGTACGACGAATCTCCTTGGGTATCACTACTCTGCCCAGCTCATCAATTCGCCTTACTATCCCCGTTGCTTTCACACACATCCCTCCTTAATTTGTATCAATTTACAAAACCATCCTTGCATTCATATTATTTTACTGTTTATGTGCTTTTATGCATATCAATCTCGGAGGGACCCAAAAATTCCATTTAATTACAATCGGCTCTCATATTTCTTAATCTTGGCTTCCTTCTTCCACTCCTCCAGCAGAGCGTTCCACTTCTCATTTCGCTTATCGTTCAATACTACCTCTTTTATCTCTTCCTTTTTCTCCTCAAGGCTAAAAACCTTCTCGGGCAGTTTCTCATACAGCTTTATGATATGGTAGCCAAGGGGGGAACTAACCGGTTCGGATATCTCTCCCTCATTGAGCTTCAGTGCCGCCTTTTCAACCTCTTCAGCAAACATACCACTTCCCTTATATATCACATAGCCTTCTTCTTTATTGGCAGTACTTTTATCGTCGCTATAGGCCTCAATAAGCGCTTCAAAGCTCTCTCCGGCCTTTGCTTTATCATATACCTCTCGTGCCCTGGGCTCAATTGCCTTCAGCTTCTCCTCCAGATACTTTTTGGCTTCATCTTGCTTGCCTTGCTGTATTAAATTGTAATATTCATCCCGCTCTTCCGAAGAAAGCGAAATCAAGATCTGCTTTACCCTTACCCAACCGGCAGGGCGATAAAGCTGCACAGGTGCTGTTTCCACCAGGCTGGGGTCTTCCTTTTGCTTATTTAGCTGCTCATTGTAATACTGCTGGATATCTTGCTCAGTAACCTCCACATCTTCAAGCATCTTCTCTGTAAACTTCTCCAGCATTATATTCTCGGCTCGCCTTCGGATGTATTCCTCTTCCGTGAGCCCTGCATCGCTCAGCTGTTGTCGCCATTCATTTCTGGCTTTCTGAAGGTAATCCTTTTCCTGTTGAGACTCTTTTCCTTTAGATTGGGCCCGCTGTTTTAATGCCTCGGCGTAGCTTTTGAGCTGCTCTTCCAGCTCTTTGCGAGCCTCCTGTATATATTCTTCGTTTACCGTAAAACCGGCCTGCTTAGCCCTTTTTTGCAGCACCCTTCGGGTTATGAGCTGATCAAGAACATCCTTCTTGATTTCCTTTATTGTATCCTTATACTGGGAGTCTTTTTCAATTTCTTCAGTGATGCCGTAAAAAGCCTTTTGCTGGTTATAGGCATCCAGAAATTCTCCCTTGAGTATCTTCTCACCATAAACCTCAGCCACAACTCGTTGCCTATCCTTTTCGGGTATCACTTCAATCAAGGTACAGCCCGTTATACCCAGTATAAACATCAGTACAATGAAGATCATACAATGCTTTCCAAAGCGCTTCATACCCTTTTTCACCCTTTCAATTTAAATAATCTACAAGCTTTTCCATGACCTCTTTAGCTGCTTGCAAAGCCGCATTGGGCGATGAATCCTTCAGCCTTACCGTCAGTACCGGCACAGGCGTAGACGCAAAGTCTATCTGCCTTCGGTTTTCATTTAAAATCACCATGAGCTTGCTTGGAGGTATGGCCTTCGCGTCTACCAGCCTCATCTTCACCTCCTTACCTCGATGGGCGATTTCAGCAATACGCATCCTTTTAGCAAGGGCTTTTACATATGCCACATCGATCAAATTTTGCACAGACGGCGGTATATCTCCAAACCTGTCCACCAGCTCCTCTTCCACATCCATCTTATCTTGAGGTCCTTCAATGGCAGCAATCTTCTTATAAACCTCGATCTTGTGATCCTCGTTGGGGATATAATCCTCTTCAATGTAAGCGTTAACCTTTATGTCTATAATGGTCTCTACGGGTTGAGGCAGCTCTTCTCCCTTCATAGTGCGTATAGCTTCCTCCAGCAGCTTACAATATAGGTCATATCCCACCGCTGCCATATGGCCGTGTTGCTCCGGCCCCAGCAGGTTACCGGCCCCGCGTATTTCCAAGTCCCTCATGGCAATCTTAAATCCCGCGCCAAACTCGGTGAACTCCTTTATGGCCTGAAGCCTTTTTTCAGCCTGCTCGGATATTATCTTATCCTTCCGATAGGTAAAATAAGCATAAGCTAGACGATTGGAACGGCCTACCCGTCCCCTGAGCTGGTACAGTTGAGCCAGGCCAAAACAGTCGGCATCGTATACGATAATGGTGTTCACATTGGGTATATCCAGCCCGTTCTCTATGATGGAGGAGCACAGCAGCACATCAAACTTGTTTTCATAAAAGTCCATCATGACCTTCTCCAGCAGGTTTTCGCTCATCTGGCCGTGCGCCATGGCGATTTTAGCCTCGGGCACCAGCTTCCTGAGCTCCTGCAACATCCAATCCATGCTCTTTACCCTGTTGTATACAAAATACACCTGTCCACCTCTCTGCAGCTCCCGCAAAATGGCATCTCGAATGAGGGGTTCACTGTACTCCACTACATACGTCTGAACAGGATACCTGTCCTCGGGCGGCGTCTCGATGATGCTTATATCCCTGATGCCCATCAAGGACATATGCAGGGTACGTGGAATTGGAGTGGCTGTAAGCGTCAAGACATCCACGTTCTTCTTTATGTCTTTGATCATCTCCTTGTGTGCAACCCCAAACCGCTGTTCTTCGTCGATTATGAGTAACCCCAGGTCTTTAAACTTCACATCTTTCCCCAGCAATCGATGGGTACCTATTATTATATCGATGTTTCCTTCCTTCAAAGCCTTCAGTATCGCCCGCTGTTCAGCCGGAGTCTTAAAACGGCTCAATACCTGTATGGTAAACGGGAAATCCTCAAACCGTTTGACAAAGGTGTTGTAGTGCTGCTGGGCCAGTATGGTAGTGGGAGCCAGCACGGCCACCTGCTTGCCATCCATAACGGCTTTGAATGCCGCCCGTATGGCCACCTCGGTCTTCCCATAGCCCACATCGCCGCATATCAATCGATCCATCACCTTGGATGACTCCATGTCCCGCTTGACGTCTTCTATAGCCTGAAGTTGATCTGGCGTCTCCTGGTATGGAAACAGGGCCTCAAACTGCTTCTGCCATTCGGTGTCAGGCGAAAAGCGGTACCCCTGCACCGACTGCCTTATAGCGTACAATTTTACCAGGTCTATTGCAAGCTTTTGTACCGATTGGCGTACCCTGTTTTTGGTTCGCTGCCATTCGGCGCCGCCCAGCTTGGATAGCTTTGGTGGATCCTCCCCCATCCCAATGTAAGGCTGAATGAGGTCCAGCTGATCGGTGGGAACATACAGCTTATCGGTACCAGCGTATTTGATATAGAGGTAGTCCTTCTTTTGGCCGTCCACCACCAGCGTCTTTATCCCAAGATACTTCCCTATACCGTGGTTTTCGTGAACCACGTAGTCGCCAACCTTCAAATCCATAAAGCTCTCAAGCTTTCTGGCTTTTTTCCTGGGCTGGGCACGCCGCCTTTGAACCCCATAAATTTCCCTATCGCTTATGACGACAAATCGCGCATCGAGGTATTCAAACCCATGGCTTAAAATGCCAGGCGCCACAACTACCTGGCCAGGCTTGAACTCCTCCTCTGTATGCTGTACAGATAGGGACTGGATGCCATGCTCCCTCAAAAAAGCGGCAATCCCCTCCCTCCTGGCCTGACTGTCTAGAAGAAACAAGACGTAATACCCCTTTTTCAGCCACAGCTCTACATCCTCGGCCAGCAGCTGCAGCTTGCCGTGATATGAAGGAATGCTCCTGACGGCAAAGCTATAAGCCGCTCTTGGTTCAAAATCAGGATGCGGAGTGGGCAAAACCTGAAATATCAAACAGGCATAACTAGATAATTTCCTTAAAAATTCAGAATAATCCAAAACGAGCTCGGCCTGTTGAGGTAAAACCTCGCATCTCTGCAGCAACTCTTTGAAGTGTTCCTGAAACTCGTTGCAGTATCCCAGGCAACGTTCTCTGATCCTGGCAGGCTCATCCAGCACTATCAATGTCGAAGCATCCAAATAATCGAATACGGTAGCCCGCTGGGGATAAAAAAAAGAAAAATACTTCTCCAGCGAGCCATCACATACCCCTTCATCCAGGGCATTCAAAACGCGTTCTATTTTTTCTTTCAAAGAAGCGTCGATATTCTTACGCTCAGCCTTGCTTAAAAATTCGCCGTAGCTTTTGCTTATATTATCTCTACCGCGTACAAGCGAATCATCAGTTAAAACCAATTCCCTGGCTGGGGGTATTATCGCCTCAGAGCAGTTCTCAATGGATCGTTGTGACAGCACATCAAATATGCGAATGGAGTCTACCTCATCATCAAAGAACTCTATCCTGTATGGGTCCTCGGCCGTCAAAGGAAAGATATCCAGTATGCCCCCTCTTATGCCGAACTGGCCTTTTCCTTCAACGGCTGGCACGCGCTCATAGCCCATCTGCACCAGCCTGTTTGCAAGCTGGGTAAGGGATATGATATCGCCCATCTTTATAGTCAGAATGTTGTCTTTAAAAATTTGTGGAGGCGTCTGCAAGGACATCAGCGCCTCAACCGACGCCACAACTATGACACCCTTTTTAAGCAAAAGCCTTTCCAATACACCGATGCGTTGCTGGGTAATCTCCAGGCTTCGAGCAGCCACGTCATAAAGCAGTATTTCCCTTTCGGGCAAATACACGACCTTTCCGGGATAAAAAAACGACAGGTCATCGTATATTCTCCTTGCCTGGACATCGCCACTGGTTATATACAGGCAGGTGCGCTCCAAGGGATACAGTACGCTGGCCAACATGTGGCATTTCTGAGACTCCCCTAGCCCCAAAAATGCCACAGGGCCGGCGCCCCTGATGACCGACTCCTTGATGGTATCAAACGCTTCCCATCTGGTCATGGGCTCCAGCCAAATTGGAGTCATCCTATCACCAACTTTGTCCACTGGTTTGTATTACACACCGCTTTCCGTCCAAACTCCTTCTTTCTAACCATTACACCTGCTCATTGCCTCCTGTATGCCCTTGGTGAGTATAAGCTCCACCCCTTTTACCGCCCTCTCGCAGGCAGCCAAAAAAATAGGGAGCTCCTCCTCTTCGAAAGGAGATAATACATAATCGGCCAGGTCCTGTCCCGGAGGGGGCGCACCTATGCCTATGCGAATGCGGGGAAAATCCTCTGTTTGAAGCTGATATACGATGGAGCGCATGCCGTTGTGGGTACCGGCACTTCCCGAAGGGCGTATGCGCACCTTCCCCAGTTTCAAATCGATGTCATCGTAAATCACTATCAAGTTTGAAGGTTCTATCTTGTAGCCGCAGACCAAATCCAGTATGCTCAACCCGCTTGAATTCATGTAAGTCTGTGGCTTGGCCAGCACCACCCTTTGGCCTCCAATGACGCCCTCTCCAATGACCGCCTTGTATTTTATATCCTTCAAAGGTATTCCATATGCACGAGAAAGCATATCAATTACTATAAACCCCGCATTATGCCTTGTACCCTCGTACTTATCTCCTGGATTGCCCAGTCCTGCTATAACGTACATGACAGCTTACCACCCGGCTTTCAATCTCATTCGAAGAGCGGGCTGACCGAGATATCCCCGTATATCCTGTCAATTGCCTCTGCAAAGAGCGGCGCTACTGACAAGATCTTGATCTTGTCAATGCGCTTTTCGGGCGGCAATGGGATGGTATTAGTTATTATGAGCTCCCTTATGGGCGAATTTTTGACCCTTTCCACACCCGGCCCCGACAGAACGCCATGGGTACAGCAGGCATATACCTCGGTGGCTCCTCGCTCAACCAGCGCCAGCGCCGCCTGCGTCAGCGTTCCCGCCGTATCGACCAGGTCATCGATCAAGATAGCCCGCTTGCCCTTGACATCGCCTATGACGTTCATGACCTCGGCCACATTGGCCCTGGGACGTCGCTTATCCACGATGGCCAGCGATGAATTCAAGCGATTGGCAAAGCTTCTGGCCCTGGTCACGCTGCCCACATCGGGGGATACCACCACCACATCCTCACCTTCAAGCCCTCGCTCTATGAAATACTGGGCCAGGATGGGCATCCCCAACAGGTGATCCAATGGGATGTTGAAGAATCCCTGTATCTGGGGCGCGTGCAGGTTCATGGTGAGCACGCGATTGGCACCCGCGCTGGTGATCAAATCGGCCACCAGCTTTGCGGTAATGGGGTCCCTGGCCTTGGCCTTGCGGTCCTGCCTGGCATAGCCGTAATATGGGATTACCGCAGTAATGCGTCCAGCCGAGGCCCTCTTAAAAGCGTCTATCATTATCAACAATTCCATCAAGTTGTCGTTTACCGGATGACATATGGATTGAATGACGAAAACATCAGCACCCCTGACCGTCTCATATATATTGACGCAGATTTCTCCGTCGCTGAACGTGCCGACCTCAGCACTCCCCATGGGAACTCCCAGATATCGCGCAATTTCCCTGGCTAATTCGGGATTCGAATTGCCCGTAAAGATCTTGAGGCCCGTTCCATGGGTAATCATCTACAGCCTTCCCCTTTCTTATGTGTTTTTGTCCTCTTCAACGTGAGTGAAGCACCCCCACCTATGGAGGCGGTAGCTTGATAAGAAGTTTGGTAAGACTCGACACCTATTTTTAAGGTTACGAACGAGACTGCATATCCTGCGTCTTCTGTCGCCACCTTTCCACCCATCCCTCCTTGTTTACCTGGCGCTCCCTAGCAATAGCCAGCGCCTTACCGGGCACGTCCTCTGTAATGGTGGATCCGGCAGCTATATAGGCCTCCTGCCCCACCCTCACCGGCGCCACAAGGTTGACGTTACAGCCGATGAATGCCTTATCCTCTACCACTGTCCTATGCTTCTTGACTCCGTCATAGTTGACAAACACCACTCCGCAGCCCAGGTTGACGTCATTCCCAACTTCCGCATCTCCCACGTACGTCAGATGAGAGATCTTTGTCCCGTCACCTATGGTGGAGTTCTTTATCTCAACAAAATCGCCTATACGCACGCTGTTCCCTATGACGCTGCCCGGGCGAAGATAGGCATACGGCCCTACCGTCGTTTTATCGCCAATACGGCTATCCAATACCACCGACGCCTGTAGCTGAACCCCGTTCCCGATAACCGAGTTCACTATGCGGTTGTTGGGATACAGCACACAATCCTCGCCAATAATTGTACTGCCTTCCAGCACATTGCCGGGATAAACCACTGTATCGAACCCGATCACCACATCAGGGCCGATGTAGGTGTGCTCCGGATCTATTATGGTTACCCCTCTGTCCATGTGGGACCTATTGATCCTCAAGCGCATCTTACGATCCACTTCGGCCAGCTGTGCCCTGGTATTTATACCCAATACCTCATCGGCATCCTGCGCCACCAAAACTCCTACTTTAATCCCCTGGCATTTCATGATCTCAATCACATCAGTTAAATAATATTCTCCCTGAGAATTGCGATTATTTAGCCTCTCAAGGCTGGAGAACAAAAGCTGCGCATCAAAACAGTAGATCGACGAGTTGATCTCCTTTATTTGCCGCTGTTCTTCGGTAGCATCCCTGTGCTCCACTATCCTTTCCAGGTCTCCGTCATCATTGCGTACTATCCGTCCGTATCCGGTGGGGTCATCCACAACCGCAGAGAGGACCACGGCACCATACCCTCCCTGCACGGCATGCTGCACCATCCGCTGAAGAGTGCAACCGCGAATCAACGGCGCATCGCCCGCTAATACGACCACATAGCCCTCCACCTCCTTCAGCAAAGGCTGAGCCATCATCACCGCATGTCCAGTGCCCAGCTGCTGCGCCTGATAAGCGTATCTCACTCTCTCCCCCAGATACTGCTTGACCTCCTCAGCCCTGTGCCCCACCACCACAACCGGCAGGTCATCGGATACCTCGGAAGCCGCCCGCACCACATACTCAATTATCGGATATCCGCAAACCTGGTGCAACACCTTGGGCCTTTTGGACTTCATCCTGGTGCCTTCGCCGGCAGCCAAAACAATAGAGAAAGTACGCTTTTCCATTCCCGTATTCCCCTTTGCCCTGTAAGTTTTAAAAACATCACTGCTATTATATCATAATGCAAGACAGCTGTCATTCGTCCATAAATTCTCGCCATCTTTAAAGGCGGTGATTTTATTTTGAGTGACCAACTGCTGGCCGCAAATTGATTACTATAGTCTCCAAAAACAGCCAAAAACAAGCTTTAAAGGAGAGGCTATGCTCTCCTTTAAAGCTTATTCGTCGCTCATTTCATTGTATTTTTCCAAAATGAGCGTCTGAAGCTGTGTCCGTGTTTCGGAATTGATGGGATGGGCAATATCACGATATTCCCCATCGGGGGTCTTTCGGCTGGGCATGGCAATGAACATTCCGTTTTGTCCCTCAATTACCTTGATGTCGTGCACCACGAATGCATCATCAAAGGTAACCGATGCCACTGCCTTCATTCGCCCCTCACCCTTGATCTTCCGAACGCGAACATCGGTCACGTTCATTCTAGCTCACCACCTTCCAGTTGATAAAACAATAATTGCTTGAGGATATTATTCGCCAAAAAAGCCTATACTCCTTCTTAAATTCCATAAAAATTTTATAAAACCGGTCGTGCTACCACCTTTCGGCTTACCTCGTCCACCTCTTTGAGCTCGATGAGCGCAACGTATTCGTCTATCATCTTTTGTTTGGGTTGCTCGGTGGCGATCATGACTCCTACACCCACTATATCAACATTGAACTCCTTGAGCAAGTCCACCATGCCCCTGGCCGTGCCTCCACCCCTCATGAAGTCGTCAATGATTAAAGCCCGCTGACCCTCCTTGACTGCCCTCTTGGCAAGCGACATGGTCTGGATCCTCTTGGAAGAAGCAGACACGTAGTTTATGGTGACCACCGAGCCTTCTGTCACCTCGTTATCCCTTCGAGCCACCACCACCGGGCAGTTGAGCGCCCTTGCTGTCATCATTGCAATGGGAATACCCTTGGTTTCCACCGTGATGACAAAGTCGGGGCTGGCTTCATAAAACCGGGAAGCCATGATTTCCCCCACCTGCTGTACTATATGGGGCGTAAACAAAAGGTCGGCTATATACAAAAACCCGCCGGGTAAAATGCGCTCGGGCTCAGACAGCTTATTGCACAGGTCCTGTATAAAATTCGAGACGTACTCCTCGTCAGGCTGGGGTACGTATTTAATCCCTCCTGCAGCCCCTACCACCGTCTCCAAATTGCCGAGATTGAAAGCCTTTAAAGCACGGCGCAACGCCATGACATCTTCGCTGACGGTAGACTTGGCCACCCCAAACAATTCTCCAAAGTAATTCAGGGTGTGGATCTGATTGGGCCGATCGGTTAAAATCTTCGTCATAACGCCAATTCTCTCGCTCCTGCTGAATTTGTTCATACCCCATCTCCTTTTAAATTGAATTATAACCCAAAATCAAGCCTTTGTTGTAATAGATTATATCACAAATGAGACAAAATACTGAATATTTTTTGTTCAAGAGCGCCTATTTTTTTATTGGATTTGCCCATATAAAATTTTCATCTGTCAGAGAATCGCGTCGTTGCTGAAATGACGTATTAACTATGCGGGATGAATATGGTATAATAAAAAAGCTTTTAGAAGTTCATATCTCTAAATAAGAGGAAAATATATCCAGATAGAGACTCTAATGTTAGAAAGGAGAGAAGAGTGCATTCCTCTCCATCTTGAATGAGATGGAGTCTCCTGCGCTCGCATACCATGAAGAGAGTGCTGGGTTACCTTCGAAAAGCCGTAGAGGACTTTAACATGATTCAAGAAGGGGATAGAATTGCAGTGGGGGTATCGGGCGGAAAGGACAGCCTAACCCTGCTTAAAGCCCTCAAGCTGTATCAGTATTTCTCGCCGGTATCGTTTCACATAGAAGCCATAACCCTTACCCTGGGGTTTGATGACTTTGACGTCTCACCCATTGAGGCTTTTTGCAAAGAACTAGGTGTGCCCTACAGCGTAAAGCACACCCTGATCGGAAAGATAGTATTCGAAGTGCGAAAGGAAAAAAACCCCTGCTCGCTTTGTGCCCGGATGCGACGCGGAGCCATTCATGACGCCGCGCTGGAACTGGGATGCAAAAAAGTCGCTTTGGGGCACAACCTGGACGATGCCATAGAGACATTTTTCCTCAGCCTCTTTTACGAAGGGCGGTTCAACACCTTCTCTCCTGTAACCTACCTGAGCAGAAAGGAAATTACGGTAATACGGCCGTTGATCTACGTGCCTGAACCTGATATTATCGGAGTAGCCAGACGCCACAACTTGCCAGTAGTTCAAAGCCCGTGCCCTGCCGCCGGGCATACCCAGAGGGAAGAGATGAAGAAGTTGGTACGCTCTCTGGCGAAGACATTTCCTGACATAAGAACGCGATTCTTCACAGCTCTCAAGAACAAGCACAACCGCAATCTATGGGACTGACGTTGACCACTCCAATGCTTTTTTATGAGTTTTTAAACTAAAAAAGAGCGTCTGCGGCTCGATATGCAAAGCGCTCGACCCAGACGCTCTTTTTATTGTCCCCTCGTTTTTTAGTGTATATCATCACCAGGATATCGAAAGGATATCGCCAGTAGTTCAATCGCCCTTTTTATCAACCAGGGCAAACATGACCTCGCCTTCTACCGCCACCTCGCCATCTACCAAAGCCCTTACCACTCCTTTGCCCATTGAGCTCTTTACCTTGCTGATCTCGGCCTCAAGGCGCAGCTGGTCACCGGGGACAACCTGTCTGCGAAAGCGCAGCTTGTCCACCCCTGCGAAAACAGGTATCTTACCTCTATTCTGTTCGCTATAAAGGACCACCACTGCACCCAGCTGTGCCAGCGCCTCCAGTATCAAAACACCTGGCATAATGGGCATCCCCGGGAAATGGCCCTGGAAAAACCATTCGTTTATAGTAACGTTTTTTATTCCCACTGCTCTCTTGCCCGGCTCAAACTCGATAATGCGGTCTATCAGCAAGAAAGGATAGCGATGCGGGATACATTCCATTATTTCTTCTACCTTCATAGCGCATCAACGCAAAAGCCCACTCCCCTCTACGGAATGGGAAGCGGACACCTTCCTCCTCCCTTCAAACATCAGCATTTATCAAGCGTCCAAATCCTACTTAAATATGGATTGTGAACATCACGTTTATCGATATACCACCATTCATTTTTCAATTCCTCATTATATATTTCAAACATTAAATTCATTTTATTCCCTCAAATTATTGGCCAAACGCTCCATCTCATCGGCCGACTGCAAAACCCTTGAACTGAGCTGATATGCCCTTTGAGCCAATATTAGCTGCGCCATCTCCTCTGCCAGATCAACGTTTGACAGCTCCAGAAACCCCTGCCTCACGACGGCTGGATACCCATTCATAGCCGGGCCGCTGGCCTCGGTCTCCACAAAGCGGTTATACCCTATGGCTTCCAGCCCCTCGGGATTGGGGAAGACAGCTATGTTAAAGCGATCCACTGGTACCTCCTGGCCATTGTACACCTCCATGGGCTGACCATTTATATCCAAGACGTACTCTCCTTGAGGCGTAACCAGACGATTGACCATCACTCCGCCCACCTGTTCGGTCGAGATTTGAAAGCTTCCATCCCTTGTGTAACACAGTGTCCCATCGGGGCGCAGCAATACAAAAAAGCCTTCCCCATCGATAGCAAAGTCCAGAGTACGGCCAGTCTCCTGCAACCTCCCATGGCGGAAATGGCGCTGGGTGGCCGCCACCCTCACCCCATTCCCTACTTGCAGGTTTACCGGCTCAGGCGCCCTTCTTGCGTCCATGGCCGAATACAATGCATCCTGAAAAGCCGGCCTTACTTTCTTGTATGCCACAGTGTTTATATTCGCGATGTTATTGGATATGATATCCAGGTTTTGCTGCTGGGCCACCATGGCCGAAGCCGAGCTGTATAGCGCACGAATCATGAGCACTACCTCCTTTTACACTCGCCCTAGCTCGTTTACCGTCTTGGACAGCACGCCATCTATCATCTTGATGACCTTTTGGTTGGATTCATAATTTCGAAGAGCCGTTATCATGTCCACTGTCTCCCGCACCACATCCACGTTAGAGCCCTCTACAAAACCCTGGACGACTTCCCCTTCAAACTCTATCACCGGATTGTTTTCGGGATCAGGATTTATATAAAGGTTGTGCCCCACTTTTCTCAAGGCCTGCAGGTCTTGAAAATTCACCAGCCTCAGCCGATCAACATACACCCCGTTCACCGTCACATTTCCCTCAGAATCGATGACGAAATCCTGCGTCCCCACAAATATGGGCCCCATCTCGCCGGCCACTGGCCATCCATCAACCGTCACCAGACGCCCCTGATTGTCCAACACAAACCCTCCGTCGCGCGTGTACCTCTCCCCATCTTCTGTAAGAATGACAAAGAATCCTTCCCCTTTGATGGCCACATGGGTATTTTCGCCGGTCTCCTGCAGGCTGCCCTGCTCAAACGAGGTTACAACCCTATCGACATACACCCCGTGATTGATGGTCCCTATGCGCCTGTTCAAAGGAGCCTGTCCTTTATCCAGCCTTAACAGCAGTTCCTCATCAAACACACGGCTTACCACTTGATCCCTTTTAAACCCGCGGGTATTTACATTGGCGATGTTGTTGGCGACATTATCCAGCCTTCTCATCTGGTTTATCATTCCAGTAGCTGCAGCATATAAGCCTCTCACCATCGTTAACACCATCCCATAACATGTTACTCTCGTGTAAAATTCACTCTTTATATGATAATATCGTCACAAATCGAAATCCACTTTAGCAACAAAATACAGATTATATAACAACTCCAGGGCCAACTCAAACAATCATCCCTGATAGGCCGCCCCTCGGGAATGTTCCATGACCGCCATGGGCCCATAAACGTCAAGGGATTCCAGAGCCCTGCCTGTCCCAAGGGCAACGCAGGACACGGCATCCTCCATCACATGGACGGGAATCTGAGTATATTTATACAAAAGCTGATCCATCCCATAAAGCAGGGCGCCACCGCCTACCATGATAATACCGCGCTCGTGTATATCCGATGCCAGCTCGGGAGGCGTCTTTTCCAGCATGGCGTGCACAGCCTCCACAATGGCCTGTAGCGGCTCTTCCAAAGCCTCCACCATCTCATTGGAAGTAACCGTCACCGACTTGGGCAATCCTGAAATTAAGTTTCTCCCAGTTACAACCATGGAAGGGCTATCCGGCCGTGGAACGGCTGCGCCTATGTTTATCTTCATATCCTCAGCCGTCCTCTCACCTATGAGGAGATTGTACTTCTTACGCATATATCGTATTATGGCTTCATCGAACTTGTCTCCTGCCACCTTTATGGAATCCGATACCACAATGCCACCGAGGGATATAACAGCAATGTTGGTGGTACCGCCGCCTATATCCACCACCATATTGCCGCAAGGCTTGCTTATGTCGATTCCCGCTCCGATGGCGGCGGCAATGGGTTCTTCTATAAGATATGTACGCCTGGCACCCGCCTCATAAGCGGCATCCAATACGGCTCTTTTCTCCACCTCGGTAGCTCCACTGGGGACGCATATCATCACACGAGGCTTAAAGATCAGCGGGTGCCCGCACACCTTTCGTAAAAAATACCGAAGCATCTTCTCTGTAACTTCGTAATCGGATATGACCCCATCCCGTAACGGTCGAATAGCCACTATGTTTCCGGGGGTCCTACCTATCATCCTTCGAGCCTCTTCGCCCACCGCCAGTATCCTCTTGGTATTCTTATCAATGGCAACCACAGATGGCTCCCTGAGCACAATTCCTTTTCCTTTTATGTAAACCAAAACGCTGGCTGTCCCCAAGTCAATACCTATATCTTTAAACATGAACACGCACATCTATCCTTTCTTTGGTTTGTTTAAAAATCATTTGTTTTTACCAAACCCAAAACTTACATTAAAATATTCTACTTTTTTTCCAAAAATCCTCTTTATTTTTTGGTTTTTTAATTTTGTCCTTTCATCTTTTTGTACTTTAAGCGGGTAGCCTTGCCTCCTCTTATATGCCGTTCCGCCTTGTTGTGCTCTAGCACCTTTTTTACTTCTTCCCACAGGATGGGATTGATTTTGGGAAGGCGTTCTGAAACATCTTTGTGTACCGTGCTTTTACTTACCTTAAAAACTTTGGCCACCTCTCTGACGGTAGCTTTGGATTGAATCATATAATTGGCTATTTCAAGAACCCTTTCCTCAATATAATCCTTCAAGTCCAAGACCCCCCTCACCGCAATTCCTTTTAACTATTAAAAATTGCCATAAAATCCACAAATCTGTGTTTATAAAATAATTATGCAGAGAAGAATTCATATAGAAGAAAAAAGATAAAAAAAGAGCCCCGTAAAATAGTTTACGGAGCTCTTTACTCTAAGTAGTTCTTGGGATCGACATTTTTCCCGTCCTTTAATACCTCAAAGTGGACATGAGGGGGATCCAGTATCTCGCTTATTGCCGTTCTGCCCACTCCGCTTATGACCTGGCCTTTTTTCACCTGCTGACTGGGCCTAACCATGTCTTTAGTGGAGAGATTGGCATACCGCGTTTTCAGCCCGTTTCCATGGTCAATGGTAATTATGATCCCCATCAGAGAATCCTCTTCTATGGATTCCACCACTCCGTCCAGCGCCGCCCTGACCTGGCTGCCCAGCGGGCTTTCAATATCGATTCCAGGATGAGTTGTCCACTCTTTAAGCGTTCTCGAATACTGTAAATGGTCCAGGGCAAAATCCACTATGATTTTTCCATCTGCAGGCTTTTGCATCAAAACTTTAGAGGATTTTTGGGATTGTACTGTTGCGCTGGTCTGTAAAACCTTCGGCTCGGTTTTTGCAGCGCTCACAGCAATTGGCTTGTCTGCTGTAGCTTTCGATTTATCGTCGGCATGGTCAACCTTGCCACCCTGGGATTTGGATACCACTTGTTCCTGCGCTCCCTGGGTCTTTTCATCCGCCACTACATCTTTTATCTTTATATCCACCTTATCCGCTTTATCGCTGGCATCTGCTTGTTGTACCGGCTCCTCAGGGGGCTCATCCTGACTTGGCTCCTGGCCGACCATATCGTCCTCGGCTTCTTCTTGCATCTGCACCTCATTCCTATCCATGGATGTCCAAAACGCGGTAGCGCCTATTGCGCAAACGCATATGAACAGGATGACATAAAAACCCTGTCTGTTCCAAAAGTCCTTAAACGCCTGCCTGTTAAACGCATTCTTCACCTTCTCTTTATACTTAGCAAAACCCATTTAAATCACCTCCTCTTAGAATTCTATCCAAAAAATAAAAAAAAATACAGATATATGAATTTTACCTGTATTTTTCTATCTCCACTCCCTTGTAGTAATGCTTCAATATTTCCACATAAGTGTGTCCCTGCTGTGCCATATAGTTGGCCCCCACCTGGCTCATGCCTACCCCATGACCGTATCCTGTCGTCTCAATGATAACCCTATCGCCCTCAAACTTAAACTTAAAATCGGTGGAATTAAGGCCATAGAGGTAGCGAAAGTCAGTCCCCTTTACGGTAATACCCCCTACTATCAGCTCTGCAACCCTGCCGCTTTTTGTATAGCTCTTTACCCTTATCTGAGAGGACAGGTTTTTGGCACTTAAATTGCTGCGGGGATATCTACTCTTGAAGATCTTCACAAATTGTTCATTGGAAAAGGTAAAGGTTTGCTTGTATTTGGGGCTGGTCTCCTCCCCAGGGCTGTCCACCACAGTATAATAGGGCAGTGAATGTGAGAAAACTTCGCCGGCATCCTCGGTTTTGCCGTTGCTGGTAGAATGAAAAAACACCTCGATAGGAGCACCATCATATGTCATTATGTAGCCCCTGGTCTCTTCCACCGCCCTGACTATTTTTTCATGGTTGGCGGCATAATCGCTGCCCCAGTTCTTCTTCTGCTGCTCATCGGAGATCCATGCCTGGCAGTGACTGTACAAGCTGCATACATCGGCCTGTGGGTGGCTCGAACATCCGTTGCCGCCAAAGGCGCGCATCTTTCTTACAGCAAAAGTTCTGGCGGCAACAGCTTGGGCCTTTAATGCCTCCAGCTCAAAGGAGGCCGGCATCTCGGCCGCCACCACACCTATAATATATTCCTCCAGAGGCATCCTGATTACACTTTCGGTGGCATGGTCATACATCGCTATTTCAGGCTCATCGACGCCCTCTTTGCTTTTGCTTGTAATATCAATCTCATCATTCGGCTGTCCATTCATTTCAGATGAAGACCTCTTATCCTTAAACCCAAACAGGGAAAAATCCTGTACAGTCAACGCGGGAATGATCACTACAATTATGACGATTGCCAGCAACAAATTGATCCACCATTTCATCCTCTCCCCCACTCTCCATCCAAAACCTCAATCAATAATATCATTCTATGATGGAGAACAGGGGTTTTAGAACCCAAAAGCCAATCTTCAGTACTCAATGCTTATAATCGGCGTCCCTACCCAAATATACGTTCTGTCTTTGTAGGAGTTGTAGCGCATTGCCACCTGAAGGTTGACCGGCCTGCCCCCTGATACAATCCCTTCGCCCAACGCTGGGGAATAACCGCTGATGCTCACAAGTCCTTCCTCATGTAAGCCCTCTATCGCCCTAGCCTTAAGGTATCCCAACATGCTGCTGCAGATGCTTTGCATATTGCTGGGCTCAATCTGTCCTTTAAAGCTTCCCACCAGCGTCACTGTGATAGTGGGATTCACCCCTATTGTGTCAAAAAACCCTTTTAACAAAGCCTTAACCGCCCTGCTATTAACCTTCTGGGTACTGTCCACTATGTCCACAACTATATAGCTTTCATGTCCCTGGTTCTTATCAGCTAAGGTTTGAATGCTCTGGCACACTATTGAAATTACCTGTCCGCCCTTATTAACACCCCTTATGCTAACCTGCCTTATACCATTGCCCTGGCTGGAAAAGAGATCATACCCTTTTTCAAGGCCAAAAAATTCAGCTGCTTTGCTTGCCAGTGACTTTAAATCAATGATGGACATGTAGTTCTCGTTGAGCACGCACCATCCGTTTACATTTAAATACTCTGTGTTGCATCCGAGAAAATCCAGTACCTGCTCTATGGAAATAAGCTCCTGAAATGGTTCCTGAATAGCCCATCCCTGCATACCAACGGGAAGCAAAGTTAAACACATTATCATCACTGCAAGCAATACCTTCTTACAACCCACTATACCCTGCACCCTCTCGATAAACTCGTGTTAAACAACTGCTACGCTTTGATTATTGCCATTTGCAGGGTTTTATATACAGGATATTATCTGTTTTCGGGGGCATTTTAATGCGCCTTGTATATTTAAAATCCCTTTTTACACATTATATTGGCTTAACTCAACAAACAATCAACTCAATATAGATATCCAAACCAAACGTACAGAGAGGTTATCACTATGGCTAAACAAAATTTGATGTATTTGGGGTATGATGAGCAAAAACAAATAAAAGGCATGCCGGAATAAACGACATACCAGAGCCGAATATCGAATAAACTAATAGAGCGTTCAACAAATTTATGATTATAGTATATCCATAACACGTTAGAGCCTACTTCAGATTTCAGCTACCCCAGCATTACAGAAAGCAACAGCAAAGACAAAAATATCGCTGAAATCCGGTATCAAGTTCATCAGTTACTCAACGCTTTTTAGCGATTCCACCATGTCAATTTTGCGAATGATGCGTACCGTCAGCAAATTCACGATTAGGGCAAATACTAGTGTAAGCAGCGCCGAAACCAAATACACCATCCAATGGATACGTCTTGAAAACATCACGACATCCACTTCGACTGTATCAAGAACAAAGAACAGCAAATATACGCCAAGAATTAAGCCCACGCCAATGCCAAAAACTGTCAA
Organism: Caldicoprobacter faecalis; assembly: GCF_900115765.1. NCBI lineage: Bacteria > Bacillati > Bacillota > Clostridia > Caldicoprobacterales > Caldicoprobacteraceae > Caldicoprobacter > Caldicoprobacter faecalis. The sequence goes on from NZ_FOXR01000024.1 coordinate 27,395, forward strand.
AATCAGGTTTTCCCGGTACAAATACATAGTTGTTTCAAAATCGTTAAAGCCCAGAACTTTGAGTGTAGCCAGCTCTCTCCTTCGTTCATCAACATTAATATTTGTAAGGCTAAACAGCACCACAAATGCCAGAGCTGCTGCAGATACTATAAGAACCACTACAACAATATCCAGTGCGCCAATCATATCGTTAAATTTTTCCCTTCCCTCTCGAATAAACGATATGGAAAGTACAGCACCGGTTTGCAAAATGGATTCCGACAAAGCATTTTGCGCTTCCTCACTTGTATCGTAAAGCTGGCCAAACACAGTATTGACAGATGGAGCTTGCCGGTACAGACGTTGATACAGTGAAGGCGTCAAATATACATAATGGTAAATATAGTTTTCAGCAATGCCCGATACCACCACCTCCACAACTCGGTTATCGGAACCCTGTATCCGAATAATACTGCCTTCTGTAACACCCAGTATTTTGCCGAGCTTTTCAGTAATAACAACGCCTTCATCTGAAAGTTCAAGGGGCTGGCCCGATTGCCGATGGCGTAATGAAACAAAATTATTAAATGTATCCATGTCCTGCGGTACAAGCAGCATAGCCTTTTCTGTTTTTGCATTTGCTGTCACATCGATGGTAGTACTGTAACACCGCATAGTAGCCTTGACATCTTCATTCTCATCCAACAGGTCAAATAGCCGCTCAATTGAAGCAGCATCGGCTTTAGTGTCCAGCATCAATGTCATATCATATTTTTGAATTTCTTCAAACTGAATGGGTACCATTGAGCCTATGGAATTTTTCAATCCAAATCCTGTAAATACGAGGGCTGTACAACCCGCTATACCAAGTACTGTCATAAATAAACGTTTTTTATAGCGGAAGAGATTACGGTAGGTTACCTTACGGGAAAAATCTAACCGCTTCCAAATAAATGGCACCCGTTCCAGCAAGATGCGCTTACCGATCTGGGGAGCACGTGGCCGCATAATTGCTGCGGGAGGACCTAATAATTCCTTTTGACAAACCATAAATGCCGGAACCACCGCACTGATAAACGCTCCAATTCCAGCCAGCAGGGCACTATCCCATTGCAAAGGAGTAAGAACATCGGGTACGGTGTAAATAATGCCGTACGCTTCGGCAATGACTTTAGGAAACAGCTCTTTACCTACAGCCCACCCGAAGAAAATACCTCCTGTTGCTGCAAGGCCAGAATATATCATATACTTTGACGCAATAGACATATTGCTGTAACCCAGTGCCTTGAGTACCCCAATTGTAGAACGATCATCCTCCACCATTCTCGTCATGTTGGTAAGGCTGACAAGAGCTGCTACCAGGAAGAAAATAAGCGGAAATACATTCCCAATAGCCCCAACGCGCTGGGTATCCTGTTCATACCCCGAAAACCCGCTGTTCATACTCAAGTCCAGTATGTACCATTCAGGTTGTGAGAGAGAGCTCAGCTCCTTTTCACCCTCCTCAATTTTTGCACGGGCATCTTCTATTTTCGCTACTGCCTCATTGTATCCATCTTCATAGGCTGCAAGGCTCTCCTGGTATTTTTGTCGCATTTTCTCCAGGTTAGCCTTGGCTTCAAGCAGCTGCCTTTCTCCTTCTTTTTTGAACCGTACAAACTCTCTGTATTTTGCCTCATATTCTTTCAGCTTGCTATTGTACTCCGAAAAGCCTTGATCTAAGGCTGCCTTTCCCGCATTGAGTTCCTGTTCTGCAGCCTTTAGCATTTCATACTGTGCATCATACTGCTGACGTGCCTGCTCATACTGCGCTGCGTTTTGCTCATAAGCAGCTTGTAAGGAAGCGATCTGGGCTTGCAATTGCAAAGCCTCCTGGCTATCCGCAGGTAATGAGGTCAGCTGTTTAGTCAGTTCCTCAATCTGGGCCTGCAAAGCACTAAGAGCTGCATTGCTTTCCTGTAATTGCAGCTGAAATTGCTCCAATTGTTCCTTTGCATAAGCCAGCTCTTGCTCTTTACTTTGCAATCTTTGTTGATTTTGCAAAAGCTCATCATATGCTGCATCCAAATCCTTTTTTGCTTTCCTTAATTCTTGTTCGGAGACTTTTATTTTTTGCCAAAATTCCTTTTCTTTATTCTGAAGTTCTTTCTCACCTTCTCTTAATTTTTTCTCCGCCTCCTGCAGTTCCTGCTTCGCTTTTGCCAAGTCTTGCTCTGCCTTTTCAACTTCCAGTTTAGCATCTTGTAATTTCGAAGTGGCTTCTTCTACCAATCTTTTATAACGAATGGGATTACGCTCATCGCCTACCGCCTGTATACGTTGTTTAATATCTTCAATTAGGTCCTTATACTCATCAGAAAAACGGGATAAATTTTGCTTATCGACTACTATATATACACCGGTATACACCGGCATGGTGTACACACTTTTGGGAAGATATACAAAACCCCTTATTATTCCATCGCCTTTGCTGCTGCTACCCCGCTCATATGAAATGTACTCTACCGAACGCACAAACCCTGCAACAGTAAAGGTAGTTCGCGACACATAATCACTTATATTTTCACCTTCTGGTGCTGAGATTTCAATGGTATCGCCTATTTTATACCCATAATTGTTTCGCAGGGCTTCATCCATCAGCACTTCATTTTCCTTCACCGGGAAACGTCCCTCGATAAGAACCGGTCGATTTATAAGGCTTTTAGATTCAAGGGCATCCAAATCCAGCGATTGAAAGGACACTAGATGCGAAACATCCTGCTCTACAATAAATCCATCAAAGAAATATACGGGCATAACTGCCTGTACCCCATCTACCCGTTTTATAGCGTCGATGTCCTCATCCTCAAACCCATAAGTGGATATTACGCGAATATCATAAGCATTATAATCATCAAAATATTTATCCAGCGTTAGTCGCATGTCAGGGCATGCCGCACGTACACCTGAAAAAAACGCTACACCGAGTGCAACAATGGAAAAAATGGCAAGAAAATGGCGTGGATTGTTTAGAATTTGGCGATTTATATTCTTCAAAAAGGCACGCGTCATTACCACTCAATCCTTTCCACGGGAATAGGATTCTCATTTTTAACTGAAGATTTCACCTTGCCATTTCGTATGGTTATAATTCGATCAGCCATTGGTGTTATCGCCTGATTATGAGTAACCACAATTACCGTTGTACCCCTGTGGCGGCAAGTATTATAAAGGAGTTCCAGCACCTGTCTGCCCGTATTGTCATCCAGCGCGCCCGTGGGTTCATCGCAAAGCAGAAGTTTAGGATTTTTCACAATTGCGCGGGCAATAGCCACACGCTGCTGTTCGCCACCCGATAATTGTGCAGGAAAATTATTCATTCGGTGGCTAAGCCCAACATCCTCCAAAACTTTTTTTGGATCCAGAGGATTTTTGGACAGCTGGGCTGCCAGTTCCACATTTTCCAGCGCCGTTAAATTTGGCACCAAATTATAAAATTGAAACACAAACCCGATATCATAGCGGCGATATGCAACGCGCTGTTTGCTATTATATGCACTAATCTCGGCTCCATCAACAAAAACCTTACCGCTGTCGCAGGTATCCATACCCCCCAAGATATTCAGCACCGTTGTTTTACCGGCACCGCTTGGCCCCACAATTGTTACAAATTCGCCTTGTTCGATATCAAAAGAAATACCGTCGAGAGCCTTTACTTCCACTTCGCCCATGGTATAAACCTTGGTTACGTCTTCAAAACGAATAAACGACAATTAACACACCTCTCCCCCAGATTAATGTATTGAATATATTATAATAATGAAGACTGCAGTGCAGTTACAAACATGATTGTCACTAAATATTATTGAATTTTCGAGCTGATCCCATAACTATGGAAACTATTGGGCAAATACTTCAATAATTATTATTTTACTCGCAAACATTCAATAAAATAAAGAGCTAAAGACGAAGTGATGGCTAAACTTTTAGAATCCATAATTAAATCAAATGCTACAAGCTCAAGTTACTGAGCAAATCAAAGCTGAATTATATGAAACAACTCAAGAAAGGCAAAATTATCGCAATGGTTATTATTCAAGAGATTTACTAACACGAGTTGGCACCATTACATTAAAAGTTCCAGGCTTAGAAATGGCAAACTCACTACTGGTATCTTTTGCCGTTATCAGCAAAGTAAACAGGCTTTGTTACTGACTGTCTCCGGAATTTTGCTTTCCAGCAGCAAATGAATTGCGTCCCGAATTGGCGTATCAATGGGGCACCCTTTGCTGCACATGGGAGACTTACATTGAAGACAGCGCTTTGCATCCTCAATAACGTGCTTACTCATGTACTCGTTTCCTCCCGATTAATTTTTTGCGCCACTCAGTTATCAAAGCGGCAGCTATGCCACACCATTGACAGCAAGAGAGAATACAATGGCCTTGGCATCTGTTTGAAGACCTTTTTTGCTTGGAACGTTATCCGCTTTGGAAGACTTAATTCCTGTTGCTGTTTTATGGACCTGTGTTAAACGTTTGCATTCGGCTTCGGCAATGACCTTTCATAGCATTTTCTCTAAGACGCTGTGTGATGTTTGTAACTCCGGCAACCCCGCCTTTTTCTATAAAAGTTTCAACCATCAGTTAACTTTTTATACACAGCTCATATTACGAATCGAAGGCAATTCTCTAGAATACACAATAAAAAAGAGTTGTCAAATAGACAACTCTTACTCAAGATTATATTATATAGATTCTTAAGCAGTGCTTCTTTTCTTTTGGTCTATGTTCAATACAAGGTTAAGAAGGATTCCGAATATCGCTGCACCCGCAACACTTGGAACTTCTATACCAAAGAACGGGATATTCCCTCCAAATGCGTATTGTCCTCCAAGGCCGATAACCATGATGGTTGCAATAATCGCTATATTTTTAGCGCTAAACAGGTCAACCCTTTTCTCAACCATAATGGCAATACCTTGAGCGGCTATTGCACCAAACAAGTAAACTTCCATGCCTCCTATCACTGCGGTTGGAATTGAATAAATGGCATTTATAAGCGGTGTGAAGCAGGCAATAATCATAGCTATTATCGAAGCGGCAATAAGAACCGATATGGAAAACACTTTCGTGATTGCCATTGCGCTTATGTTTTCTCCGTAGTTTGTACCAGCAGGGCCTCCAATAAACCCGGCAACGATATCGCCAATACCGTCACCAATTAAGTTAAGCCCCAGCTTGTCCGCAATATTATATTTCTTGCCTGTACCCTTTTTGTTTGCCAAATCATTTACATAAAGGTCGAGCTGGTATACATGTGCTGTTGATTCGGGAATGGTCGCAATTGCTATGGGCATAATGGCTGCAACTGCCATCCATGACGCTTTTGGGAACGTGAATATCGGAAGCGCAAAAATTTCGGTGTTTGCCGTCTCAGGCAAAACTTTAAAAAGATCAATGCCTGTTGCAAGTTTGATAATAAATGCTGTAATACACCCTAGAATTGGACCAAGAAGAAGTGGAATCTGTCCCATAAACCCTTTCAAATACACTGAGAACAAGATGGTTGAAATCAATGTGACGAGCGAAACAATCCAAGCCATATTCTTTGCAAATGCTACCTGTGATTCTGGAACAGCAATCGTTCCTGCAGTATCAATTGCAATGGACGCCGCATCATTTAAAGCGGTTCCTGCAAGTGTAAGTCCGATTACCATAGCAATAGGACCTGTAACCGATGCCGGAAGAATCCTTTCCAAGGAATCCCTCCCAAAGCGTTTAACGATAAGCCCTGCTGCTATTGACACAAGCCCGGACATGATGATGCCAAATTGAGCTACCGCTATTTTTTCGTTGAGAGCGTACCCCGCAAGTGCCTCGGAGCTCATCAGGCTGCCAATTGCAGCAACATAGGAAAAGCTTGACCCATAATAAAGCGGAATTTTTCTTCCTGTAACAATAATAAAGCAGATAGTCGCAAGACCACTTGCAAAGATAGTTGTTGAAATGTGGAAACCTGTGATAATTGCAACGGCTACTGTTGCAGGAAACATTACAATAACCTGTTGTATTGCGTAAAGTAGCAGTTTCCATATTGGTGGATGTTCATCTGGAAGATATCCTATTACTTGTTGACTTTTTGCCATAATATAACATCTCTCCTTATTTTTATTTAGGTGCTCTTTTATGCAGCTGAATTGTGGCATCCCTATTTACACAATCATCCATTATTTACGACTTTAGTTATACTTATACTCATCCCCCTTTGCATAAAAAAATCTTGTCTGTCACATTGCGCAGGCAAGATTATCCTTCAAAATAAGACTATACGCTTATAATTAATTTTGTCAGATATCTTGTCGGCATCTCTGTACCAGACTTAAACTTGAGCTTGCATTCAAGCAATTCCTGTGTTCCCTGCGCGTTGAAATCCCGAATCGCTTGTGTTGCTCTAGGGCTTGTTCCCGTAACCTTTGCCAGCAGTACTGTCATATAGTAAAACTCATTTAGGGATTGGGAGGAATGTTCTGTTTTCTGCATTCATTATCAAGCTTGTTTTTATTTATTGATTCGAATTTATGAGCCATACACTCCTCCCGCTTTCATCCCCTAAAGACTTTTCCACAGTATTTTGTAGATATTCTCTTTCAACTCCAGATAAGCCAAATCAACACATACCCTGTTGTAACGGCTGCCAAGGTAAACGGAACGCTGATTTTCATGAATTCGCTTGTGCGCACCTCGTAGCCCTCTTTGCGCAGTATTCCAATGCCCGCGATGTTTGCGGAAGCACCTATAGGCGTAATATTTCCTCCCAGGGTTGCTCCTGAAAGCAAACCAAAATAGAGAATTACAGGATCGATACCTAAAATATTCGCTATGCCAGACGCTACAGGAAGCATGGTAGCTGTGTAAGGAATATTGTCAATAAATGCCGAGAAGAACACCGAGGCCCACACGATCAGGGTATAGACAACAAAAAGGTTGTTGTTGCTCATCTTAACAAAAATTTTGCTAATTTCATCCACAACCCCCGCTTCCGTTATGCCTGCAATCACAATGAACAACCCGCCTAGCAAAAGGAGTGTAAAATAATCAATTTCCTTTAGCGTCTTTAAAAAGACCTTTGTATCCCTAGTCTTAACGGCTTGTCTGATCACACCGATGACAAACGCACCAACACAAATAATGCCATTGGTGATGCTGGGCTTGTTAGGTATGAAAGAAGCCAGAATAGAACACCATGCCAACCAAAAGAACCGTCGGGAAATAGTCTTCGACTATGGTTTTGTCCTTTACGCTAATCCTCTGATTCTCCTTCCTGAAAACATACAACAGGACCAATGTAGAGGCCAGCGCGCCGGCCTGCACAATCCAGAACATCCCCGCTTTTCCCCTGTAAAAGAAGAAATCCAGAAAATCAAGGTTTGCATAGCTTCCCAAAAGGATCGAAGTCGTATCCCCCACCAGAGTGGCAGCTCCCTGAAGATTGGAGGATATGGCTATAGAAATGATGCTGGGAACCGGAGAAATTTTTAGCTTTTTTGATATAGTCAAGGCTACGGGCGCAACCATCAAAACAGTGGCGACATTCAAACGCGGATATGATCCCGGCAAACAGCGCCAAAGATATGATAGCCCATTTAACATCGGGCACCTTTTCAATGATGTCATCAGCAAGCAGTGAGGGCATCTTGGATTCAATAAAAAAGTAGACAACCCCCATGGTACCCGCAATCATCATAATGACATTCCAGTCAACGGATGAAAATACTTTTTGAGCAGGCAGGATCCCTAAAGCCACAAAAAGCGCAGCGGAAGCCAGAGCAATGTAGGCTCTAAACCTGGGGAACAAAAGCAACAATACATAAGTCAAAATAAAAAATATAAGTGCCTTAATCATGATCGTATTACCTCGCTAACAAAAATTTATATTGGTTATATAAACCTAATATTAGTACAACAACCCTCGATAACTTGGGCAACAAGCTTCAAGTGGGGAAACTTATCATCCCATAATTTACAGTTTGCAAAAATCAATTATTTCGTTATATGGTTGCATCCTTTTTCTCCAGCATATCCTTTACCTTCATCAGCCTGGTACGGTTTCCGCGCTCGTTTTCATCCAGCTTCATGGTAATATAACGTATGGTCTCTTTAAGCTGAGGTATCACAACGTATTCCAGGGCATTTACCCTGCGACGGGTCTTTTCAATTTCATCGGCCAGCATCTGACACGTCTTTTCTATCTGAGCCAGCTCCACCATAAGAGGGAGGATATCAGAAAAGGCGGCAATAGCGCCATCCAGCTCGGCCGAAGTGGCCGCAAAGCTATAAGGGTAAGGAGAAAGCTCCCGGTCGGTCACTTCCTTGTACTCAATGACCGGAACGGTCACCCCCATGATGTTCCCAATTGAAGGCTTTATCTCCACCCTACGGGTGGGAAACATTATGGCCTCTTCCAGCACTTCAGATGACATAACAGCCCGCGCCATCAAAAAATCCTTAAACGCCAGGGTTAATTTTTGCTCCACGCGCTCCCGCAACTCCTTATTTCGCTTTATCAAGTCTATAAACCTGCGCATCATCTCATCACGCTTGTCTTTAAGCAGCTTGTGCCCCCTTACAGCCACCTGGAGCCTATTCTTCAGGCGGATAAGCTCCATGCGCGTGGGGTTAACCCTCATTACAGCCATAAACTATTCATCCCCTTTGTCTCCGGGAAAATATTTATCGATGTACTCATCGCGAATACGCTTAAGCTCGCTTCTGGGCAGTATTGACAACAGCTCCCACCCCAGATTGAGCGTCTCCTCAATCGAGCGGTTGGTCTCAAAGCCCTGGGATACATACCGCCTCTCAAATTCGTCGGCAAATTTGGCGTACAGCTTATCTATATCCGAGAGAGCCGCTTCGCCCAGCACCACCGCTAGCTCCTTGGCTTCCTTACCCCGGGCATAGGCTGCAAACAGCTGGTTCATGGTATCGGCATGGTCCTCCCGAGTTTTACCCTCACCTATACCTTTATCCTTCAGACGGGACAGGGATGGCAAAACATCAATGGGCGGATTTACGCCCTTCCGGTAAAGCTCCCTGCTCAGTATTATCTGCCCCTCTGTGATATAACCCGTTAGGTCGGGAATGGGATGCGTCTTGTCATCCTCTGGCATGGTGAGTATGGGGATCTGCGTGATAGAACCCTTTTTACCCTTTATCCTCCCCGCTCTCTCGTACATTGTGGCCAGGTCGGTATACATGTAGCCCGGATAACCGCGACGACCGGGTACCTCTTTGCGGGCCGCCGATATCTCCCTCAACGCCTCGGCGTAGTTGGTAATATCGGTGAGTATGACCAACACATGCATATCCTCTTCAAAGGCCAGATATTCGGCAGCCGTCAATGCCATACGGGGAGTGGAGATGCGCTCAATGGCCGGGTCATCGGCCAGGTTCATGAATAACACCGCCCGTTCGATGGCACCGGTCCTTCGAAAATCCGATACGAAGAAGTCGGCCTCTTCAAAGGTTATACCTATGGCAGCAAACACTACAGCAAAGTTGGTATCGCTGCCTAGCACACAGGCCTGACGGGCAATCTGTGCAGCCAGCTGGGCATGGGGCAACCCCGCCCCCGAGAAAATGGGCAGCTTTTGCCCGCGCACCAGAGTATTAAGACCGTCGATAGCTGAAATTCCCGTTTGGATGAACTCGGAAGGATAGTCGCGAGCTGCCGGGTTGATAGGTTCACCGTTTATGTCCATGCGCTTTTTGGGAATAATCTCGGGACCTCCATCTATAGGCCTTCCCATTCCATCAAATACGCGTCCCAGCATATCCCTAGATACGCCCAGCTCTATGCTCCTGCCCAAAAAGCGCGCCTTGCTATCGGCAATCCTCAAGCCGTGAGAGCCCTCAAAGAGCTGAACCAGTGCTCTATCTCCATCCACCTCAAGGACGCGGCCCCTACGAATCTCGCCATTGGCCTGCTCGATCTCCACCAGCTCGTTATATTTTGCCCCCTCCACGTGTTCCACCAGCATCAAGGGGCCAACCACTTCGGTAATGGTCCTGTATTCCTTAAGCATAAGCCACGCCTGGTCATCTAAACTGTGCATAACCGCACAAGTTTAGACGGCTGGGGTATTTCTTACCGCCTTTCAAGTTGTCCCACCCCCAGCTGGCGGTATTTGGGACAACCATAGCCCCTGCCCCAA
>NZ_FOXR01000039.1:0-15898 GCF_900115765.1 Caldicoprobacter faecalis
TGCTTAAGCCGCTGGACTTATATGCCTCAATCCTAGCTTCCCACTGTTGCTTACGCTCTTTGTGCGTCATAGATAATCCCTCCTCATCATTTCTACGGAGGAATTATCTCACATCTGATTACAAATTTTTAGGTGTGCTCTATTTGACGCTTACAGAAAGATTAAGAAAATTGAGAAAAGAACACAAAATGACCCAAACAGAGTTAGGTGAAAAACTAGGACTTAGCACTTCGGCCATCGGAATGTATGAGCAAGGTAGACGTGACCCAGATTCAATGACTTTAAAAAAGATTGCTGACCTTTTTAACGTAACAGTAGATTATCTATTAGGTCGGTCTGATATTCGCAATCCTTATGTAGAAAACAATAAAAATGGGTGTTGTGTAATAGCTGATGAAAATGAAGTTATATCAGTGAAAGAACTATGTGAATTTATAAACAAAAATAAAAAAAGAAGGTAATTCCAAAGTGTAAAATATATTATTTCTTTGAGGGTTAAAATTATAAGCGAAAAATGCTATTACTTTATGAAAAAAGCCGTCAGTACTCCTGACGGCTTTTTTCATAATTGGCAAACTTGGTGTACTGCCCCAACCACACCAGCTCAACAGTGCCGGTAGGGCCGTTTCGCTGTTTTGCAATTATTATCTCGGCTATATTCTTCTTATCGGTATCGGGGTTGTAATACTCATCCCTGTATATGAATACGACCAGATCAGCATCCTGCTCGATGGCACCCGATTCACGCAGGTCGCTGAGCATCGGCCGGTGCTGGGTCCTGGCTTCTGGAGCGCGGCTGAGCTGCGACAGCGCGATAACGGGAACTTTCAGCTCCCTGGCCAGGGCTTTCAGTGAACGGGAAATTTCCGATATCTCCTGCTGGCGGTTTTCCGCCCTGCCCCTGCCCGACATAAGCTGCAGGTAGTCAATGACCAGTAGCCCTAATCCCTTTTCCATCTTAAGCCTGCGCGCCTTGGATCGTATCTCCATGACCGAAAGCCCACCGGTATCGTCTATGTATATGGGAGCCTGCGACAGCGGTCCAGCAGCCCTCACGAGTTTTAACCAATCCTCTTCGCTTAGATCTCCCGTGCGAATCTTCTGCAGCTCTACATTGGCCTCTGAACTCAGCATGCGCTGCACCAGCTGTTCTTTGGACATCTCCAGGCTGAATATGGCAACCGGCACCTTCTGGCGCAAAGCCACATACTGTGCAATATTGAGCACAAAGCTGGTTTTACCCATGGATGGCCGGGCCGCCACCAGTATCAGGTCTGAAGGATGGAGGCCTGACGTCTTCTGGTCAAATTCGTGGAAACCGGTAGGCAAACCTATTATACCGCCTTTTTTCTTGGACAGCTCTTCAATCTTGGCATAGGTCTCAAGGAGGATATTTTTTATCGGTTCAAAGTAATTGGTGGTCTGTCGCTGAGAGATTTCAAATATCCTCTTTTCGGCTCTATCCAGGATGATGTCCAGCTCTTCCTGTGCCTCGTAGCTGTCCCTTATGATCTCGTTGGATGCCGCAATGAGCTGCCGCAAGATTGATTTTTCTTCTACTATCTGTATGTAATACTTTAAATTAGCTGTGCTAGGGACAGCCACAGACAGGTCAGATATATAAGCCGCTCCACCCACCCCTTCCAGGGTACCCCTCTGTCTCAGCTCTTCCACAACTGTGACCAGGTCCACCGGCTCACCGCGATCATACAGGTTCAGCATGGCCTCAAATATCTCTTTATGGGCTTCGGAATAAAAATCTTCAGCCTTTAAAGACCCGGCCGCCACCGAAACGGCCTCGGCATCGATCAGCATTGAACCCAGGACCGATTGCTCGGCTTCTAAATTGTGAGGGGGTATGCGGTGCAGCAACTCAGCCATAACAACTCCCTTTCTCCATAAATCTATCCATCGCAAAATTCTAAACAGCCATACTCAGCCTATCAGCTTAACAATACACCATTGTTAATTCTAGCACCTTTAAATCATTTTTTGAGTACATACAATTTTGTACCCTTAGCAGGTTACTCCACCTCAACTTTCACGGTCAACGTAGCTGTAACCTCCGGGTATATCTTGACTGTCACCATATAGTTCCCCGTGCTCTTTATCGGTTCGGGTAACACAATTTTCTTCCTGTCAATATCTATGTTGTGTTGTCTTTTGAGCTCCTCGGCAATTTCCTTATTGGTCACCGAACCGAACAGCTTGCCCTCACTGCCGCTGCGGGCTTTTATCACCACCGTCAGTCCCGATAGAGTATTTGCCAGTTTCTGTGCCTCTGCCAGCTCATGCTCTTTACGCCTTGCCTCTGCCTGTTTCTTTTCCTTGAGCGCCTTTAAGTTTTGCTCAGTAGCCTCTATGGCCAACCCCCTGGGGAAAAGGTAATTCCGAGCATATCCATCGCTGACATTTATCACGTCACCCTGTTTCCCCTGTCCTTTTACATCCTGAATCAGAATCACTTTCATTTGTTATTTCCCCTCCTCTAAATAATCTTTTAATGCCTCAATGACCTTTTGACGAGCCTCATCAAGGCTCATGCTGCCAAGCTGCGCCCCTGCAACCGTCAGATGTCCTCCTCCTCCAAGTTTTTCCAGTACCATCTGGACATTTACATCTCCCAGAGACCTTCCGCTTATCATGACGCCGTCGCCACTCGGATACAGGACAAAGGAAGTGTGTATACCCTTTATGGTAAGCAGGCTGTCGGCAGCCTGGGCAGCAATAAGCGAACCGTTTTTGATATTGGGCGGGCAATATGCCAGTGCCACGCCCGGCGCGATTATCTGAGCATTTTTCACCACTTCGGCACGGCTTAGGAAGGTATCAAGGTCATCCTGGAGTAGATGGCGCACCGAAGCGGGATCTGCACCGGCACGCCTGAGATAAGACGCCGCTTCGAACGTGCGCACGCCGGTTTTGAATATAAAATTTTTGGTGTCCACCGTTATTCCTGCCAGCAAAGCATCGGCCTCTACAGGCTTAAGCTCAACCTTTTCATCGAAGTATTGCACTATTTCAGTAACAAGCTCGCTGGTGGAAGAAGCATAGGGTTCCAGATATACCAGCGTGGCATTCTCTACCGCTTCTGCGCTTCTCCTGTGATGGTCTATCACCACCACCTTGTCCACAGCGCCTAAAAGCCGCGGTTCCTCCATAAAGGCCGGACGATGTACATCCACTACCACCAGCACCGCCTGGCGATCCACCTTATGTAGAGCTTCGTCGGTTGTTATAAAAGCGTCCTGGTATTCCTCATTTTCCAGAAGCCTGCTTATCAATGGCCGTATGGAAGTATTGGGACGGCTCATCACTATATAAGCTTGTTTACCAACATGGCGGGCACATCTGTAAATACCTAAAGCGGCCCCCAGGCAATCGAGGTCCGCCGCCTCGTGGCCCATGACGAATACTCCCCACGACTGGGACATCAGCTCCTTGAGGGCATTGGCAATAACCCTGGATTTAACCTTGGTACGCTTCTCAACTTCTTTGCTCTTGCCTCCGTAAAAAAACAGCTTGGTTCCTCGCTTGACTACCGCTTGATCCCCTCCACGTCCCAGAGCCAGATCAAGGGCAGACTGCGCATAGTGGCTGAGCTCCAGAGGGGTTTTGCCGTCTGCCCCTACCCCTATGCTCAAGGTGACAGGAATCCTGTTACCTGCACTGATAGCCCTAACGGCATCGAGTATTTGAAACTTGTTGTCCTCCAGCGCCTTCAATGCTTTGGCTTCGGCAAAGACTACAAATTTATCGCGGTCATATTTCTTCCAGCCTGCATTGAGAGAAATGGCCCACTGGCTCAATGCAGCCTCAATCTCGGCCAGCACCACCGGCCGTTTTGCCTCATCGGTGTTGCTCATCACCTCATCATAATTATCGATCTGCACCAGCATAACTACCAGGCGCTCATCATGGTATTTTGCCTTCAACAAGGCCTCTTCGGTTATGTCTTGCAGATACATGAATATGATTACTCTGCGGCTGTCTTTGTTGCCATCGATGCCTAGGGGCGTATAAAACAGGCGGTATTTCCTGCCGTTTAGCTCTACTTGTTTGCAATCCTCCTCTTTAGCCTTGAGCAGGCCATAGAGGTCCAGATTAGGAATATAGTTCTTTATATTTTTGCCAAACAAGCTTTCCCCTTCAAACAGCTGGCCAAACCGGGAATTGTACCAGTTAATAGTTCCGTCCAGCTCTACCACTACAAAGGGCATGGGCACGCTAAATACCGCGTTTTTTGTAGACCAGTCTATATTTTCAGATAGGTTCTCAAGATAGCGCGTCCATTCAATCCTTCTTATCCGCGTAACCTTCCAGTTATAGTATACCAGATAGACAAACAGCAAAAAGGCCGCAAGGCCGATTGCCCAGTTGAAATACCATACAATCAACGAAAGCACCAATATAACAGCTAAATATATCGGATTTTCGGGAACATTAAGCCCCTTGACTGCGGGCTTTTTCACCAATAATCCACCTCTTTATCTACTACGGATTCATCCGCCGATACACCGATCGCAGCTTGAACACCTGCTCCAAAATTCCCAGGGACATTAGAAGCGTTGGAGCAATCATAAAAAGCACAGCCAATATCACAGCGCGCAAAAAGTTAGGCACCCTGTTCATCTTGAACTTCATGAAAAACGTTGCAACCGCCAAACCCTGAATTGAAAACACAAACGAACACAGCGACAGCACGGTATAAAATACAACCTCAAAATTCTTCAAATCCAGCAAATTGCCCACATAAGCAATAAGCAGCATAGCCATAAAACCCAACCCCGCGCCTCTGGGCAGCATCCAGTCGCTGAATTCGGGCAATCCGTTAAGCACATATCCCAGCTTTTTGAGCGCCATACGCGACACAAGCATGTTTATGGTTCCATATATCAAGGAGAATATGATCAACATCGAAGGAACAAATGGCACAAACTGCTCCAGTTGCCCTATAACCACCTCTGCAAACTCCCCTGGAGATATGGGCTTTTCTATCACCTTAAGTTGAGCGTATAGGTCTATTATGCGGCTAAAATCCACTATGTTGCTGGCAAAAAATTGGCGTATGCTATTGGCTATATATTCAAACGCCGTTTGCCCGGTAAACCAGGAAAACGCTTTTAGAAATACAAGGGCTGAAAGCAGCACAGCCCCTGCCGACATGACGATATATTCAAATAAGTCAAAACGCTTTCTTATGGTCCACGAAAGCACCAGCACCAGTGGGAAATTAAGTATGACCACCGCAAATCCCAGGAACGGATGAAACACCATCCCAAGCAGTAACCCGGCTATTACAAGCCCTAGTATGCCTGCCCAGGGCTCCCTTCTGGCCCCCAGCACAATAAATGGTACCGGCCAGATAAAGATGACGACGTTTAGCACTGGGATGAAAAACAGTATCACCAGCAGCACAGTGCTTATTGTGGCAATCAGGGCGCTTTCTAGCGCAGCCTTCAACTTTAAATTCATACCACACACTCCATATTTATTCTCTGTTGGCCTTCATATGCTGCCTCAGCTCGGACAAATCGCCGTAGTCCTTTTCTATCTCATGTTCCTCCAAAATCCCCAGACGAATCTTGTTTGCAATCTTTTGCTCGATCACGCCAAAGTGAATCCCCAGCCTCTTGCCCAGCAGGTAAGAAGCTACGATTATGCTGGCAAGGCAATCCGCCAAGCTATCCTGTGAAATGCGAGCACTGCTGGCCAGCATGCGAAATAGCTCAGCAATAGAGAGCAATATCTCGCTCTTGAGCCATTCAATAATCTTTACGTTTTTAGCAATGTCAAGCTCCCTCTCGTTATCCATTCGCAAGGCTTTAACCCCTCTCTTACGTAAATCTGGGATATGACCCCAACACAGCAAAATACCTGCTCTGGCCGGCCAGCTCATCCAGCGCATCTTGCACCACAGCATCCTGAACATGCCCTTCAAAATCCACCAAAAACAGATATTCGCCCAGGCTGGTCTTCATGGGCCGCGACTCAATTTTGGTAAGGTTTATGTGCCTCTCGGCAAAGATCCTGAGGGCATGATACAGGCTGCCGGGCTTGTGGTCCACGCTGAATACGATGGAAGTCTTATCACATCCGGTGGGTTTGCTCTGTTGCCTGGACAAGACAACAAACCTGGTACAGTTACCGTTGTGCTCCTCGATGTTTTCTTCAAGGATATCCAGGCCAAACACACGGGCAGCATGTTTGCTCCCTATGGCTCCCCATTCCCGCGGGCCCATCATTACCTCTCTGGCCGCTGCAGCCGTACTAGAAGTGGCCCGCAGTTCCACGCCGTGCAATCTCTCATATAAAAATTTGCGGCACTGTGCCAGGGCCTGGGGATGGGACAATACCACCCACAGTTCATCCAACTGCACCCCTGGCTTTGCGAGCAAACAATGATGTATGGGCAGGACGAGCTCTCCAGTTATATACACGCTCACCTCATGAATTATCATATCAACCGTTACATTTACCGTGCCTTCCATGGAATTCTCCATAGGGACCACCGCATGATCTATTTGGCCCTTGTCTACCCCATATATGAGGTCAGGGATGCTTGGATATTCGACTAAATACACCTGTTTCCCCTTTGCGTACAACAGGGCCGCTTCATGGGTAAAGGTACCTTCGGGTCCCAGATAGCCTACCTTTTCCATATCTTTCCCCTTTTTTAAGATATCGTCAAGTTAAATTGTATACGCCGCATGGCTCTTTGTCAATGTGTGCTGTCCCATCCATGCCTGCATAGTCAGTCAAACAGCTCTGCATGACTTAACCGCTTCAATTAATGCAGCTTATACGGACTCCGTATCAAATACAACATTTACATCAATCGTCTAATTATCCTCTCTATGAGCTCCCAATCAAAACCTCTGCGCGCCAGCGCCTGGGCAGTTTTATACATCCTTTCTCTTTCATCTACTTCCCTATATCTTTCATAATATTTTTGAGCAAGCCTGTTTGCCACAGCCTCTTCTTGCTCCCTAGGCACCAACTCCATCACCTCATCGATTATCTCGGCATCCACCCCTTTTTGCCTCAGCTCCAGTGCCATAGCTGCCCTACTCTTGGGATTGTTTCGCATCCGGCTGTTCACCCAGTTTGACGCAAAATCCTTGTCATCGATAAACCCGTACCCTTTCAGCTTTTCTATGGCCTTTTCAATGGCTTCTGCTTCAAAACCCTTTCGCCTTAAATACTCTTCCACCTCTTTTTGAGTCCTGGAACGAAAGCCTAGATACCTTAGAGCCCTTTGGTAAGCCTCATCTGCTTTCCTCTCTTCATCAGGACAAAATGCGGGCCCCATATAGATTTTCACCCCTTTTTACCGATATAATGCCGTGCGGGTTACTTCAAATCCCTGTCAAATGTCCACATCGGATACATGCTGCCAACCCAGTTCCTGCAAACATCAATTCCTCCATGTTATAAAAAGACGGTGTCTTAAAAACACCGTCCTGTATTACACTAATGCTGTTTTTATGCGCTGGCAAATACCTCTTCAAACTCCTCTACATCCAGCTTTTCCCTTTCAAGCAAAGCCTCAGCCACCTTGTGCAGCTTGTTGATGTTCTCCTTAAGCAGCGTCTCGGCCCGCTCATAAGCCTCCTGCACGATGTTCTTGATCTCCTTGTCTATGAGTGCGGCCACCTTTTCGCTGTAGTTGCGATAGGTGCCCCAGTCCCTCCCCAGGAAGATCTCCTCGTACTTGCCTCCAAAGGTTACTGGCCCCATGTTCTCGCTCATCCCGTATTCAGTTACCATCTTCCTGGCTATCTGAGTGGCTCTCTGTATATCATTGGAAGCACCGGTGCTGATGTCATTGAGCACCAATGCCTCAGCGGCCCGTCCGCCCAGCAACTGGGTAATCTCGTCCATCAGCTCCGATTTTGAAACGAAATACTTATCCTCCTCAGGCAGGGTCAAGGTATAACCCCCTGCCATACCACGTGGAATGATGGATATCTGATGGACAGGATCAGCATGTGGCAGCAGTTTTGCAACCACCGCATGGCCCGCTTCATGGTAAGCCACCAGCCGCTTATCCTTTTCAGTGAGCACCCTGCTCTTCTTCTCCGGCCCTGCAATGACACGGGTAATGGCCTCCTCCAGCTCCGCCATGCCTATCTGCTTTAAGCCCTTTCTGGCTGCCAGTATTGCGGCCTCGTTCATGACGTTCTCAAGATCAGCTCCCGTAAATCCGGCCGTCCTTTTGGCCAGAACCTTTAAATCCACCTCGGGTGCCAACGGCTTACCCCTGGAATGGACTTTCAGTATCTCTTCCCTGCCTTTTATATCGGGTATGCCAACGGTGATGCGCCGATCAAACCTGCCTGGCCGCAACAGCGCCGGATCCAGAATATCAGGGCGGTTGGTAGCTGCAATCACTATAATGCCTTCATTCACCGAAAATCCGTCCATCTCCACCAGTAACTGATTCAACGTTTGTTCGCGCTCGTCATGGCCTCCGCCCAATCCCGCACCGCGATGACGTCCAACCGCATCTATCTCATCTATGAATATAATACAGGGGGAATTCTTCTTGGCCTGTTCAAATAGGTCACGGACCCTAGCCGCGCCTACACCTACGAACATCTCCACAAAATCGGAACCGCTTATGCTGAAGAACGGCACACCGGCCTCTCCTGCCACCGCTTTTGCCAGCAGAGTCTTACCAGTACCAGGAGGCCCCACCAGCAGGATCCCTTTAGGAATGCGTGCCCCCAGCTCCAGGTACTTCTTGGGATTTTTGAGAAAATCCACAATCTCTCTCAGCTCATATTTTTCCTCTTCGGCACCCGCCACATCGCTGAACGTTACCCTGTGCTTGGTATCGGTATGCAGCTTGGCGCGGCTTTTGCCGAAGGACATGACACGGTTTCCGCCACCCTGAGCCTGCTGCATAAAAACAAACCAGAAAGCCACAAACAGCAAAATGAGCACAGCAAAGGGCAATAAATTAAGCCACCACGGCGGCTCTGCCGGCGGCTGTGGATCCCATTCAAAGCCGAAATCCGCTGGTGTTACCTGGTCAGGCGATTTACCCAACCGCCTTGCCTCGGCAGCCTTTACATCCTCAATAAAAGCCTCTTTTGAAGGCAGATATACTTCAAAATCGTATTTGTCAGGAAAAATGTTCTCGTATTTGGAGCCCTTCCTTACACCTATAGCAGCATTTTCCACAGTTCTAAGCTTGGCGATATTGCCCTTTTCAATCTCGCTGATCAGCTCGGGGTACGAAATCTTTTTTGCCCCGGCATTAAGGTCTAGCACTGTTACCAAAAATATTATTGCGATCAACAAAATAAGATAAAAGCCTGGGCCCCTCAGAAATTTTCTCAAACCCAGCCCTCCTTTTCCGTTATTACTGCTTTTTATATAATACACTATTTTATGGCAGTACAAACATCCTTTTTGGCGCTATACCCCCTCCAGCTGCGCTTTTGGTTAAATTTTGGCGTTGCTTGACAAATAGCATTTCTTTCTTTATTGTATCACAGCCACACTGTATAATGCAACGCACGTTTTCCTCAAAAAGTTGGAAAGAAATTCATTCAACCTCATCAGGATCCAGTATGCAGATATACGGAAGGTTACGGTATTTCTCAGCGTAATCCAGCCCATACCCTACCACGAATTCGTCAGGGATGCTAAACCCTACATAGTCCACCTTTACCGGCACCTTGCGCCTGGAAGGCTTATCGAGACAACAGCATATCTTCAAGCTCCTGGGATTTCGGGATAGCAGCAGCTCAGTGAGGTAGTTGAGGGTAAGGCCGGTATCTATTATGTCCTCCACTATGAGCACGTCTTTCCCTTCTATCTCCTCATCTAAGTCTTTCAGTATACGAACCACACCTGACGAGTGGGTGGAACTCCCGTAGCTGGATACCGCCATAAAATCTATAACCAATGGGAGCTTTATGCGCTTGACCAGATCAGCCAAAAATAGGACAGAACCCTTGAGTATCCCCACCAGCACCAAATCTTTCCCCTGATAATCCCTGGTAATCTGCTCACCCATTTCGTCTATACGCCGCATCAAGGTCTGTTCGTCAATGAGAACTCTTCCTATGCCCTTCAACATCTTCCGCCTCCTTTATCAATTTTATATCCTTCGCGCTTCAAGCTTGACAATGTTATGGGTCCTGGGCGTGACCTTGTAATCGTCGTGAATTTGCCAGCCCACCACCCATATGATGTTTTTTTCATCCACCACCAGCGGAATGCCATCTCTCTCATGCCGGGGTACCTTTCTATCAATAAAATATTCTTTTAGCTTTTTTGTCCCCTCCATGCCAAAAGGCTTGAAGCGATCCCCCTGCCTTCTGTTGCGAACCCGCAGTTTTCCATTGATCACATCTCCGTCAATATAAGCGCGCCAAGGAGAAGAGAAAGAAACCTCCTTATGCTGCACTCGCTGGACTATGACTTCAATCCCACACTCTTTTATGATGACACTGCCGGGAACATCCAAAGAGTATTCAAACGGCGGCACTGACGGCCGGAATTCACCACGCCACACCACAAGGTTGTCATAATCCTTCAGCGCCTTTATATCATTGGGCAGCGTCAGCATAGCTCCAGTAGTGGAATTGAGCGCCATGTCAAGTATATCTTCGACGTGATTTGCACCTATCTCATCGAGCGTCCCACCTATGGACTTCAAAGCCATCCTCAGGACCCGACGTCTGACGGCAATGGGTCGTGCCAAAAACTCATCCAAATCGATCCTGAGCTTGTTTTGGCTAAAGGCCCTTACCAGCTTGTCGTATTCTTTCTGACAGTAATCCTGTAAGAACTCCTCCTCATCGCGTATGATGGCCCCCATCCTGACAAGGGCATCCACGATGTTAGGATTGAAGTGCCTCTTGATATATGGTATTAGCTCATGCCGTATTCGATTGCGGGTATAGGCGACATCCTGATTGGTGGCATCTACTCTGAATTCCAAACCGTTTTGATGACAGTACTCCTCTATCTCTGCCCTTGAAACCTCTATAAGGGGCCGTATAAACTTGTTTTGCCGTACCGGCTTTATCCCCTGCAATCCCTGCATACCCGTCCCACGCAATATGTGGTGCAGGATGGTCTCGGCCTGGTCATCGCGATTGTGCCCTAGCGCAACCTTATGCCCCCGTATGTCTTGCAATACCTTATCAAAAAAGCGGTAACGGACGATCCTGCCCGCCTCCTCTAAAGTCAGACCCCATTCATCAGCCAGCCGCGGCACATCAACCCTCTCAACAAATAAAGGGACATTCCACTGCTGACACAGCTGCGCCACAAATTCAGCATCCCGGTCAGCAACAGTCCCCCTAATTCCATGGTGTACATGAGCGGCATAGACTTCAATGCCCATGTCCTTCTCAAGCCGTTTTAAAACGTGCAGTAAAGCCACAGAGTCAGGTCCTCCAGAGATACCAACCAGCACTCGCTCCCCAGGTGACAGCATATTGTACTTGTGAATGGTGTGGAGAACCTTCGCCAGCATCCCATCACCTTTTGTATTAGAATATTAACATTTTAGCCCTTTTGTGAGCATTTTTCAAGGGTAATTTTCACGAAAAATACGGTTTCCATATGCGGCTCACCATCACAGTCATATCATCGCGGGCAATGCCGTCAGCCTGCTTTAATGCCTCATTCATTATATGGTCGGCCAGCTCCTGGGGATTGCAGGTATCCAGCTTTGAAATCACGTCAACCATCCATTCCTCTGGGTTAATCTGCGCATCCACGCTATCCAGAACCCCATCGGTCACCATCACAATCATGTCGCCGTCTTCAAGCGTCTCCTTCACGTTTTCGGCCTGTATCTCCTCTAAGATCCCCATGGGCAAGGCTGGCGCCTTTATCACCTTTACGCCATCCTTTCTCTTGATGAAGGTGGACACCGCCCCGATTTTGATAAAATCAGCGCTTCCCCTCACCAGGTCTATCACGCACAGGTCTGCAGTGGCGAATATCTCATCCCTAGAGCGGAGTATCAACACGGAATTTATGGTCTGTATGGTCATATTGAGGTCAAATCCGGCCTCCAAAAAATTCTCCAGCAACGAAACTACTATGCTGCTCTCAGCCTCAGCCCTGCTGCCAGACCCCATTCCATCGCTTAAAACCAGCAAGTATTTGCCTTCATCGATAGGAATGGATGAATAGTTATCGCCGCATACATCGGCATATTCCCTGGCTTTCCTGGCAATTCCGGTCATCACCTTATACCTTTGAGCCTCAACGAACTTAAGAACACACTCCTGCTTGGAGCAAATTCTGCTTTCATCACTTCTGCATGACATGGGTTTTTTCAATATTTCCCCTATAACCTTTTCGATAACCCGCGTGCACTCCCTTCGTCCACCACACGACTTTTTGGTGATGTTCACTTCTATTCTACCGTCGGCTTTTTCTATCACCATAACATTTTTTACGCGTATACCCATTTTGTCCAGCTCCAGCAGTATGGCCTCTTCTAGATCCTTTTTAAAGCGTATATCTATATCAAGCTCCTGTGCCAGCCGGGTTACTACTTTGGATACCCCTTCAAGCTGCTGTGCCACCAAGCTCCTGCACTCATCTATCTTTTTCTGCCACCTGTAATTAAACTTATAGGCCTCATAAACCTCGTTCATGGCCCTTATAACATCGTCTACTCGAAAACAGGCTTTACAGAAATCTTCAGACAAGTCCTCTTTTCGTATGTTACCCTTGGTTTCGGCTATGCTTATCAGGTCAAACATGTTGTTATATGTGGCATAAAAATTCCGTTGCCAACAGTTTCGATAAAACGCACACCCGGTACACACCTCGCTTGCCACCACATCTAACAGCCTGTTTATGCCTTCCTTTCCCTTTATCACATCAGACTGTGAAATCTGTGAAAACGCCTGCGCCAGATTATGAAACACCTGTGAAAACTCTTGAAGCCTGCTTACGGTAAGCTCCTTCAGCTTGGAGGTATACCTGTTTCCCTCTCTAACACGGCTCATACCAGCATCCCAGATTTGTCGCATGTATTCAATGGCCCTTCGGGAGACGAGAAGCAGCATACAGCTCGATACAGCGATTTCCTTAAAAGGCAGTATGGTCACCGTCGAACGATTGATATAAAAAGTCATAAAGGCGTTGGATAAGATAAACGCCAGGCTGGATCCGGCTCTTCCTAAATCCTTAAAAGCCCCTGCCATCATCCCGCATACGGTAAAAACCCCAATAAGTTCGATATTAGGCTGGGTAGCCATTGAAAGGAACAGCCCAATAAGGCATCCTAGAGCCGCCCCCATTCCCGCACCGCCTATATAGGCAAACAGCAATACCAGCACAATTGCGAATACGTTGCGAAGAGATAGGCCAAAAAGCCTAACCTCCCAAAACCCTATTGTCAACAGTGCCAGAAAAACACCAATGCCAATCGCTTCATGGCTGGCCAGTATGCGGCGAGAACTTATATTAATGAATAAATCCATCACTGGGCTGAATACATAAACCATGACCAACCCAATAATGCTTTCCAACCCAGCAAGAATCAAATCGTAAAACAGCATTCCTTGAAGATATGCATATGTGATGTTTACCAACACAAGTGCAAAACCTACGGCTAAGGCAGTATGCAGGATACTCCATTCCTTCCGCTTAACGATAGGAATCTGGCTGTAAACGAAAAGCAGACAGGCCGTCAAAGCGTATTTCAAGATGAAAGTGTGCACGCCGCGGCTTAAAAGCCCCAATATGACTGCAACCAAATATACAGCCGGATTTTTCTTTCTGGGTATAACGCTGGCGAACAGCGCTACCCCAAATGGAGCCACTTCATCGAAGATGACAGCTCGTCCCATTAAAAAGCACAACATGCAGATTAAAAGCTCATGAATTGCTTGTTTCCAGCGTATTGATGAAACACTTATTCGCCTGATAGCCTGTCCACCAAGTCCCTGGTAAGAGTATGCTTCCCTCTGCATGACCCACCACACCACCTGCTCCACGTTTTTGATGTGCTATCCAGCGAAGCACACTCATTATACCAGAGCATGGACAAATATTTTGTCAATATTAGGAAATGAAATTTGGAAACTTTACGACATAAACCTTAAAAAAAGCAAAAAAGCTGCAGACATCCCAAAATATCTACGGCTTTTTCTAAATAATCCTGCAATGCTGTTTAACTCTGCCTGCCGAAAAAGAAAAAGCGCTATTCGGCCTGCCAATACACCGCCTTGACAGCAACGTCGCCAAAATCCTAACCCAAGACTCCTATCCCACAAGATGTGGTTCCATGGAGTTTTTGAGGTGAATACCAGTGGGATGGCAATAAAAAACCTCCGAGCATTACTCGGAGTGCTCAAACAATGGTGGGCGCAATAGGACTCGAACCTATGACCCCTTGCTTGTAAGGCAAGTGCTCTCCCAGCTGAGCTATGCGCCCATAACAATTAAGTTTTTAGGCCCTTTATAACAATGGTGGCGGCGAACGGATTCGAACCGCTGACCCTTCGGGTATGAACCGAATGCTCTAGCCAACTGAGCTACGCCGCCACACTATCAAACAGACCTTTTTCATCTTTATAAAGATAAAACTGGTTGCGGGGGAGGGATTTGAACCCTCGACCTTCGGGTTATGAGCCCGACGAGCTACCTGACTGCTCCACCCCGCGACGTCCGAGCTTTATTTGATCCTGCCTTCTCTCCAACGGCAAGTTATATTCTATAATAAAACCTTTTTTAAGTCAATACCTTTTTAGATGGAATTTTTTCGTCAAATCCTATCGTCTCCCACGCCAATGCCCCCCACCGCGCTTTGCCTCCCGGTTTCTCTTTATATCCTGCAGCTTTTCCTCGCTCTCTTTCATAAACTTGGCCAGCCGCTCCTCAAACGTCATTTCTTTCTCCCGGGCTCTGCGTATGGAGAGGTTTATCCTGCCCCTCTCATCTATCGACAAAACCTTCACCATTACCCTGTCATCTTGCTTCAGGTATTGATGTATGTCTTTCACATAGGTGTCGGCAATCTCGGAGATGTGCACCATGCCGGTCTGGCCATCTGGCAGCACTATAAACGCTCCAAATTTGGTAATACCCGATACCCTGCCTTCGATAATTTGGCCCACCTCAACAGGCATACAGAAACGTTTTCCTGGTCATCTAAACTGTACAAAACTGCACAAGTTTAGACGGCTGGGGTATTTCTTACCGCCTTTCAAGTTGTCCCACCCCCCAGCTGGCGGTATTTGGGACAACCATAGCCCCTGCCCCAAGAAGCAGGAACTCACGCCCTTATCCGGGTTCCGGGTCTCCCCACTTGCCCTGAGAATAATACCCCCCTCAGGGCAGAGACATCTCTTAATACCTTCTCAGGAGAGAGTGGCGTTACCACCGCTACCTTGAGAACTCGCCAGAGTTTATAGCTATCGCTACAGGCACCAAGACTTGTTCCATACAGAGGTCTTGATTCCTCCCCTGGCTCACTCTCAAGGCTTTGTATCCACTTTTTAACCCTGTCTATTTCTCTCAAACGTTTCTTCCTCAACCGTTTATTCTTAACCGTTTTCTTTACATGCTCTTTCAATCCCTCTAATTCCCCAACATCTAAATGCTCTACAATTGCCATATACCCTTCGGGAATCTGCTCTTTTAGTCCAAGCCCTCTCCTCGCTATCACATACGATGCCGCTACGTCCTTGCTTATCATACACTGCGGCGTATATTTTAAAAGCCCTATCACTGATGTATATGCGGGATTAACCTCTATAACCTGTATACTCATATATCTCAATCCTTGTGTTGAGATTCCCTTTTTTGCTCCTGCCACCAAAAATAACCTTGCTGGGGTTTTCGTCCCTTTCTCTGCAAGACTCTAAAACGCTCTTTGCCTTCATTATCGCATCATCTACATACC
>NZ_FOXR01000026.1:0-34798 GCF_900115765.1 Caldicoprobacter faecalis
ATGGAGTATAAAAAAGCATCTTAATAGGTATATAAATTGGCTGAATTATTGATTTTTCAAGGTCTAGCAGTCAATATTTAACTGCGAAGTTTGAGAATAGTGATAAAAAACAGCTCTAGAGTAACCACAGTGCCCTGTAACATGGGCACAATGATTCTTGAGATATATTCTAATGTAGGGCTGACAACTTCAAGCAATAGTTCTTGCATGGCATCTCTCCTAATAAATGAGTTAAAAATGCATCCTTTTTATAGAAGGCAGCGTTTTCTTACGTATTTTTATAAAAACACAAAAGAGGACTGACGGTATATCAATGGCCCCGTCAGCCTCCAGTGATAGTGCGACACAACACTTACTTTTTTATGATATCCTCGCCAAACCACTTCTTCGAAATCTCAGACATGGTGCCATCCTGCTTCATCTCATCCAGCACCCTGTTCAGTGCCTCAAGCAGTTGTTTGTCTTCCAACCTCAACCCGACGCCGTATTCCTCGGTACCGAAATTGTCGTCCAAAATCACAAAATTTTCATTCCTCTTTTCGATGTAATATCTTCCCAGTATCTCGTCTGCCACCACTGCATCAATCCTGCCTGCCTTCAGGTCCAAGAACGCTTCCAAGTAATCGGGGTATTCCACCACTTCGGCCAGGGAGTCATAGACCTCTTTATCCTTTTTAAGGGCTTCAAGGCCACTGCTGCTCATCTGCACTCCTACCTTTTTGCCTGCAAGGTCGGCCTTGCTCTTGATGCTGGATCCCTCAGGCACAATTATAATCTGAGTATTCACTAGATAAGGCTTTGTAAAAGCCATGTTTTTCTTTCTGTCCTCGGTAATGGTAAGACCATTCCATATCATGTCAATCTTCTTATTCTTAAGCTCCAGTTCCTTGCTGTTCCAGTCGATGGGCTTAAACTCTACTTCCACGCCCAATCTCTTTGCAGCCTCTTTAGCCAAATCGATGTCAAACCCAACGATGTTGCCCTCCTCATCTCTGAAGCCCATGGGGGCAAATGTGTCGTCAAGCCCTACTATAAACTTTCCGGCCTGCTTAATCCTCTCCAAAGAATCGTCTTTAGCAGTCTCTTGAGCTCCCGAACAGGCACTCAACAAAAGTCCAACCATCAATGCCAAAGTTAAAAGCACAATTGTACTCCTCTTCACTTCAATTCCTCCATTCAAGGCTTGTTCAATTTTCAAACAATAATATTATAATTTAATATGCTAAATTAGTAAAGTATTAAACTCAATAAAATTGAATACTTTCCTGTTACGTGAAAACAATAAGTACTGTTAAATATTATGGATTTAAAGAGGTGTGAAATGAAGCAGGAAATATTTACATTCCCATTGTGGGACGCCTTCCAGGAAAATACCGAGTGCCCTCTATGCCATATAATAGAGAGAACTGAGGAATCTTATATTTCAGGGCTGTTCAGGGATATGATTAACGATGTAAATTTTCACAGGTCTCTGGAGCATATGAGCTTTTGCTCGACGCATTTCCAGCAGCTTTTAAATTACAGAGATAAGTTTGGATTGGCCCTCATTGTGGATAAGATATTATTGCACGAGATGTCAAAGCTGCGTAAGTTCAGAAGGATAATGGAAGTCCCTTATTTGCCGTCAAAATATCATGCTTTAAACATCATAAGGAAGATATTTAATCGGCACACAAATCAATACGATATCGATGAATCTCCATGCTTTTTATGCATTCATTCAAAGGATGCTATGCATAGCTATGCTGCGTCCATCATTCAGCTGTGGGCATGCAATAGCAAATTTCAATCGCTGTATGAAAACTGCAAAGGCTTTTGCTTCAAGCATTTCTACCTCTTAATTGGGGAGGCGCAGCGCCTGCTTAGCGGCCCACAGCTTAAAAAATTCTGCCAAGCCACCTTTTCGCTACAGGAAAACAACCTCAAAAGGCTTAACGATGAATTAAACTGGTTTATCAAGAAGTTTAACTATTACTACGTTGACAGCCCGTGGCATACTTCCAGGGATTCACTAAAAAGGTGTATTTTTAAAATAAAAGGTGGTTCCATCAATCAAGAATAAAACATATACGTTCCAGCCAATCTATATATAAAAATACAAGCAAGGGTGAGAGGTTGTACCTATGTTAGTGGCGTTTTTTCGAGCTTTAATACTCTATGCCGTGGTAGTCACTGGGGTAAGGATTATGGGAAAACGGCAGGTGGGTGAACTGCAGCCGTTTGAGCTGATGGTGACAATAATGATAGCTGAGCTGGCATCGGTACCGATGCAGGACACGAGTATACCCCTTTTGAACGGAATCATATCCATCCTGGCGCTGCTTTTGGCAGAGGCGGTTATTTCATACATCACTTTAAAAAGCGAAAGGGCCAGAACCATTCTATGCGGTTCCCCCAGCATCGTGATACAAAACGGCAAGATTGTACAGAAGGAGCTAGCTCGGTTGCGCTATAACGTAAACGATCTGCTGGAACAGCTGAGAGAAAAAAATATAGTTAACGTATCGGATGTCGAGTTTGCGATACTTGAGACCAACGGCCAGCTAAGCGTTATACCCAAACCACAAAAGAGGCCAGTAACCGCAGAGGACCTCAAGCTCTCCACCCGCTATGAAGGCCTACCATACACTCTCATCATGGACGGCCATATACAACACAAAAACCTTACCAAGGCTGGCGTGGACATCAACTGGCTGCTTCAGCAGCTCGAGATTCGCGGGCTTAAACCCGAGGACGTATTCTTCGCTTATCTTGACAGCCAGAGAAATTTACAGATAGAAGAAAAAGAAAAGCGGAGGTGAGCTCATTGAAGATACCCCTGATAATGGTAGCAATAACCATCATTTTTATCGGCTTTGCGGTCTGGACCCAACACAGCCTTGCGGCCTCCGCCGAAAAGTTAGAACAACGCCTGAGCAGCCTGGAATCGGCAATAAAAGACGATAACTGGGAGATGGCTAACGACCAGCTAGAATCTTTCAACCAGCTATGGAGAAAAACCAAAAATTCCTGGCAGATATTTATCAACCATGAAGAAATAGACAATATCGATGCAACGTTGGCAAAGATAAAACAGCTGGTAAGCCTTAAAGCAAAGGCCGACTCACTGTCCGAGATCTCGGCTCTTAGGCTTTTTATAATCCACATTCCACAAAAGGAATCCCTGTGCCTTGTAAACATATTTTAAGGCATAAATGCAACTTGCATCTAGGCACTCTTCTCGACCAAAATTTATTTCTATCAACATACGCTGGGTTGAACGGACATCAACCCCAAAATATATCGGCATAATCGTCTTCAACATACTCGCTGTAAAAATCTATAAACAATCCAGATTTTGGCGGCTGGCAAGCGCGATCCTCCACCTGTACCCTGCATAAAAAGTCCTGATTTTCAAAGAAGCTTATGGCTTCGTAGTCCCAGGGAATGTCGCTGCGCTCATATATGCCATACCGTTCCAAATCCTTTAAAAACGGCTTTATTTTGTCCTCCGAATCCACATCCACCTCAACGCTTCCTTTTTGCCTCAGCTCTTTGACGATCTCATCGGCCTCGCCGGTCTGATAGCGAAAAGCTCTTTCCACACACATCACATCCTTTCTACTTTTTCACATATTGAGTACCTGCCTTAAAAATTTGCCTGTATAGCTGCCCTCCACATTTGCCACCTCTTCGGGGGTGCCCTGGGCCACTATCATCCCACCCCTTTCTCCACCTTCCGGCCCCAAATCGATGATGTAGTCGGCCGTCTTTATCACATCCAAATTGTGCTCGATGACCACTACGGTATTCCCTCCATCGGTCAGCCTGTGCAGGATATCGATCAGCCTGTGAACATCGGCAATGTGCAGACCCGTAGTGGGTTCATCAAGTATATATATGGTACGACCGGTACTTCTCTTGCTCAGCTCGGTGGCCAGCTTAACCCTCTGGGCTTCACCGCCAGACAGGGTGGTTGATGGTTGTCCAAGCTTGATGTAGCCCAGTCCCACGTCATACAAGGTTTGCAGCTTCCTGTAGATCCTCGGGATGTTCTCGAAGAACTCCATAGCCTCCTCAACCGTCATATCCAGCACATCGGCTATGTTTTTCCCCTTGTATTTTACCTGCAACGTCTCACGGTTATACCGCTTCCCCTTACACACCTCACAGGGCACGTACACATCCGACAAAAATTGCATCTCGATCTTTATAATGCCATCGCCTCGGCAGGCTTCGCAGCGACCCCCTTTGACGTTAAAGCTGAAACGCCCTTTGTTGTATCCCCTTACCTTTGCATCGCTGGTCATGGCAAATACTTCGCGTATATAATCGAACACGCCGGTATAGGTGGCAGGGTTAGAACGCGGCGTCCTGCCTATTGGAGACTGGTCGATGTTTATAACCTTATCGAGGTGTTCGAGCCCCAATATCCTTTCATACCGTCCCGGCTTTACGCTTGCGCGGTTGAGCTCCTTGGCCAGCGCCTTGTAGAGGATCTCATTCACCAGAGTGCTCTTGCCTGAGCCAGAAACGCCGGTCACACAGGTCATTACCCCCAGCGGTATTCTGACGTTTATATTTTTTAAATTGTGTTCGCTGGCTCCCACAACCTCAAGCCATTTGCCGCTGGGCTGCCTTCGCACAGGAGGAACCTCTATCCTCTTTTTACCGCTCAAATACTGCCCAGTGATGGACTCGGGGGTATTCATAATATCCTCGACGGTACCGGCAGCAACCACCCGGCCACCATGGGCCCCGGCCCCTGGCCCCATGTCTATGATGTAATCGGCCGAGCGTATGGTCTCTTCGTCGTGCTCCACAACGATTACGGTATTGCCCAGATCCCTGAGTCGCTTCAAAGTGCGTATCAGCCTCTCGTTATCGCGCTGATGCAGACCTATGCTGGGTTCGTCCAGTATATAGAGCACCCCAACCAGGCTAGACCCAATTTGCGTAGCCAGCCTGATGCGCTGAGCCTCACCGCCCGACAACGTTCCCGCAGGGCGCGACAAAGTCAGATAATCAAGCCCCACATCCACCATGAACTGAAGTCGAGAGCGGATTTCCTTGAGTATCTGATGGGCAATCAGCTGTTGCGTAGGCGTAAGCTTAAGGCCGTCGATGAAATCCAGGAGCTCCTTGACCGACAGATTGGTCACCTGGTATATGTTGAGCCCTCCCACCGTGACGGCCAGCGCTTCGGGCTTTAGCCTGGCGCCTTTACAAACAGGGCAAGGGGTATTGCCCATGTATGCTTCGATCTCTTCACGGGTCGATTCAGAATCGGTTTCATGGTAACGCCGCTGCAGATTTGGGATTATCCCCTCAAAGGGGGCCATAAAATAGCCCGAACCATTGCGGTCATACTTAAACCTAATCTTCTCGCCTCTAGTGCCGTATAGAATGATATCGATAATTTCTTCAGGCAGGTCTTCAACAGGGGTGTCCAGGCTAAAACCGTAATGCTCGGCCAGCGCCTCCAAAAACATTCTGGCCATGCTATCCCCGTTGCCGCTGTTCCATCCAGGAACGGCAATTGCCCCCTCTGCCAAACTCAAAGAAGGGTTGGGAATTATCAGATCGGGGTCAATCTCCATCAAAACGCCCAGCCCGTGACAGTTGGGACAAGCTCCAAAAGGGCTGTTAAACGAAAACAGCCGAGGAGTTAACTCCTCTATGCTGATCCCGCACTCAGGGCAGGCGTACTTTTGGCTAAAGAGTATCTCCTGTCCCCCAATCACATCTACAACCGCCAACCCATCGCTTAACTTTAGCACCGCCTCCAGCGAATCGGTGAGCCTCTGCTCGATGCCCTTCCTTACAACAAGCCGATCGACCACCACCTCGATGGTATGCTTCTTGTTTCTATCCAGCTTTATCTCCTCCGAAAGTTCACGCATCTCCCCATCTATCCGAACCCTCACATAGCCTTCCTTCCTTATGTCCTCGAGCAGCCGTACATACTCCCCTTTTCGGCCACGCACCAGAGGAGCGAGAAGCTGAATCCTGGTTCCTTCCTCCATTCCCATGACGTAATCCACCATTTGTTCGACCGTCTGTTGCTGGATCTCCCTGCCACAGTTAGGGCAATGAGGAGTGCCTATTCTGGCAAACAAAAGGCGAAGGTAATCGTATATCTCGGTAACCGTTCCCACCGTGGAACGGGGATTCCTGCGCGGGGTTTTTTGATCAATGGATATGGCAGGCGAAAGCCCCTCGATATAATCCACATCTGGCTTTTCTATCTGTCCCAAAAATTGCCGGGCATACGCCGACAGCGATTCTATATACCGTCGCTGCCCCTCGGCATACAGGGTATCAAAAGCCAGCGAGGACTTACCGGAGCCGCTGAGCCCGGTCACCACCACCAGCTTATCCCGGGGAATCACCACGTCTATGTTTTTTAAGTTGTGCTCTCTGGCGCCTTTTACATAAATCACCTTGCCGTCATCCATGCGTCAGCCAAACCCTCTTTCGTTTTATTAAATTTATCTCTACCACAACAATTCAGAATACAGTATAGCAAAAATCCTCACAGAATGAAAGGGAGGATTATATCACTTCCTTCCCTAGGCCCTGTCAGCCACAGCCCTGCGCTCCTTTATCCCCACTGTTTGGGAAATCCTGCTGGCATCCACCAGCTGATCATTCAAACCATACTTGAGCTTCAAAGCTATAACAGGCACCTTTTCCTCCGTTATGTCTGGAAACACTATATGCGCCTCCACGACCATGTCAGCTCCTTCTTCAATGGCCCGCTTGAAAGGAATGAGCTCAAAGCTTTTGAGGCATTGCATGTGGTGTTCCAATCTAGGAAGGTCCACGCAGGAATCCATATCACGGTATCGCCATGCCCTGGAAAATGTTTAATCTGCGAAACTTCTGCCAAAAATAAAATAAAACAAAAATGGCGGTGAGCACTTCTCGTGCCATCCCGCCAGTGCAAACAAAATCATCCATCTTTTTAGGCTTCAACCTGTAACAAAGCATAATCTGGCAGTTCCTCTCAACAAAGCTTATATCAACAACGCTTGCAGACTCTTACCAGCATATAACGTAGCATCAAGAGCTGCATACATCAACATAAGCGTGTCTGCGGTGATCAAAATACTGCCCCTCAAAAAGCCGTATGAGGGTATTTGTTACATGAAGCTCAAGTTCGTTCTCCCCGGCCCTGATCCAGTCTTTATCTATTATCCAACGGTAAGGACTCCATGCCCTCGTTCCTGCAAGATGACCATTAACATAAAGAGCTATCACATCTTCCATACCTGTATCATCGATATACATCTCCATCATCTCAGCCGCACCATCGATGAACACCTTTTTTCTGTATACCACAGTACCTGCGTAAAATGGCAAGCCAATTCCTGTTAAATCGCCCGGCTTTCCAACATTGCTAATTGAACACAGTTTCCATTTTCCATTCTCTTTTACCACCCCAAAACGTCCAAACAGATACAGCGGGTTTACAAGGCCATCATGGTTGGCTTGAGTAGTTATCCTCACCTGTATCTCATTCAAGCCCTTCTTTATATACGGCGATATATCCACAGCCAGGTTAGTGGGCAGGTATATCTCCTGTGGTGCAAACTGAGCGGAATTTACTCGATTGCCGTTCACCAGCATATACCATTCACCCTGTACGCTGCCGGGTTCCATGACCAACAATACCGGCAGCGAAACATCATCCTCGACAGAAAATTCAGCTGTGTATATGCAGTTAAGTGTGGGCAGCTCCAGCTGCTTGGGACAGCCAAAATGATCCTTTAACTTTACAGGTAGAGCAATTCCTGTATCGTGAATCTGATCTATTATGGGTTTACACTCCACCAGCTTCTCATCCGAACTGCCTTCAACTTTAAGCCGCCAGAGACCCAGCCTCAAGGCATTCATGCCCTTGGGGTGGACTTCCCAATTATCATCAAGGTCTATCTTTTGTCTCGCTGCAGAACTCTGCGCTTTGGCCTGTAGCCCAATCGCTTCATCCTGCCTCTCTTTCACTGTCAAAATATAGGCCTGATAAGGCGCAAACTCAAGAACAAAACCTCTCTCTCTGGCATCCTCATCAAGCTCAATAATGCTTTCGCTGCCCTCCAAACCGGGATCGCTACAGGATACCTGTGGATGTAAAAAACTGTTGCAGTTGGGGTAAATTCTCACCCTGTGCTGTGTACCTGATGTGTTGACCAAAAAACAGCTCAGCTGGCCATCAACTTCATAGCATGCCGCTAATATATCCTTTTCTTGAGAGGCATCTATGCCAGCCGGACAGGCCTCTATGCTTTCCAAGTGGGAATCTTTAACTTCACGACATGTGGCTTTAGCGTTTTGATAAATGTCTTCTTGTTGTATATCTCTGCTTTCGCAGCAAGTACCTCCAACTTCTTGATAAGTGCCTCGGCTTCCCTGACAGGTATCTCTAATGATAGAGATAGGCCGCTGAACCATTTTAGCCACCATTTCCGGAACTTCTTCTACGCTTTTTACAAAAAACGCCTTTTTCTTTTTAGCAGAAGCCTCAATACGTATTTGATTTTCATCGTTTTGTTCATTGTAAACATTACCCGCAACCACATCAGTATAAGTTGCTCTGGCGTCGGATAAATTTTCATTCCCCACATAACGGCCGTAAATATCCCGAGCATCCACATCGAACCATTGGCTGAACATTGAACCGGTGTCTGAACTTCCGATCTTCTCAACGGGTAGGCACTCCACCCCTATGACGATGCCTCCACCTTCAATGTACTCCTTGAGCTTTTCCAATGCGCATTCCTCAATATTGAGCATTGGTGGAAGGATGAGCACCTTGTATTCCTCATCTCTGAATCTGATGCATCCATGCCTTGTGTCGCACTGGCTAAACAATTCAGGGTCCATTATATAATAATCAAAATGGTTTTCCAGAAGCGCCCTCTGCAGCCTGGAAAATCCATTCTCTAGCTTTTCCTTCAAATGCCTTTTCTCTCCCATGGCCGTCCACTGGCTTGAAATCGGATCCAATATGATTATATCCGCCTTTCGCCTGCCTCTTTTCATGATATCGGTTATTTTATCTGCGTAATCAGACAACAAACCCATATAGGACCAATAGGGCATTTGATAAAAGCTGGACGGAGGGGCATCATGTTTGGTCAGCCCATCGGTGGTATAAAAGAAGGCATGGGGTACAAAGAAGCCTATCCCTTGAACCGCAAGCCAATCGAACGTCCATTTCATGTCTTGAAGGGTCATACCCCACCCTATGCTGTGGAAGCACTCGCATAAAGTGCCGGGTTTTCCATAAAAATGGGCTGCCGAGCTGACAAGCTTGGCATTGGCCCTGTATTTAGGGCTGGCAACGTCTGGCCTGGTACCCACCTTTTGATGCCCCGCATCTATGCCCGGTATATGAAAATACTTAAGCTGCTTGCTTCTCAGTATGGGCTTTTCCCCCACATACAGCAGATTATTGGCTTCGCACCAATCCCGAACCTGGACCTCGTAGCTTTCAATAAAAGCGTTTGTGACGGTATTCCAGTAATCATACCTCACTCTATCGGTGTCAAGCCCCATGCGTTCAAACAGGGCGGGCAACCTGTCCACCAGCGAATAGCCGTTTCTTTTTTCAAACATTTCGGGTAAAAGCGGTGACCACGGCATACCCGGCGGAAAAGCCGTTATTTCATCAGTGAAAATCCCCTTTATGGTTTTTCCAAACTCATGGCTGAAATATTTCTTATACTGCTCATGGGTGGTATTGATATAATACCTCATCGCCTCGGGATTTAAGGGATCCACATATTTCCCGAAGTATTTGAAGTCACCCACCGCTACCTGCAACACAATACAGACATGCCATGTACCTTCAGGTGCATCCCAGTGAAGCTTTTTTACAGGCTTGCCTGTAAAAAACCTTTTTCTGTTGTACTGGGTAAGCCCGCTCATCTGAAAGATGTTTTCCTTATATCCCGTGCCTATGCAGTGCAACAGCTCCACCGGGTCATCCCAGTCGATCACATCATTCTTTTTTGGATATGCCCTTGCCAGCAAGGCTTGCCCCCATGGCAGTTCCATATCGACGGCTTTAGGGCCTTCCACATCGAATATTCGGGCTTTAAGGGCTTTTGCCTCAAATTCCGGATGGTCCAGCACCACCAAGCCGCCGCTTACCCCGCTGGGATAGGGGTATTCGTCATAGAGCCATACCTCTAGACCTCTCTTTTTTGCCTCCTCAACGGCAATGCCCACTTTTCTAAACCACTCTTCAGACAGATAGGGCACCGAAAGCCCTTGACGGGGATGAATAAAAAAGCCCTTTATCCCCTTTTCAGCCATCTCCCTTATTTGCCTTCTTATCTCGTCATCCCTCATATCGCCGTTCCAGAACCAAAAAGGCTGTATACCAAATTTTAGAGACACACAAATTTCCCCCCTATAAAAGCACCATCTCATAACATAGATTAATATAACTCGCTCTCACTTCCTACACAAGGTAAACTTTCTCTTTTATTACGACAAAACATTCCTCTGTAGTAGGTTCGCCCTCTCCACGACAACAGACGTTTCACCGCTGGGCCTCAACCTTATCTTTAGCCATCGGCCGCTCCTTCTACAGAGGAACTTTGCGTGGGTACTTGGGGCACCTGATGAGTCTGATAGGCAATGTCATAAACCGTTATAATTGGTCACTTCCATCTTTTGCTGTTCATAATTACATTATACTGCAAGTATTAGATGCATACAATTTAATGCTCAAATCAGGGACCGCTTTTCATCCTTTCCTTAAAAAGAAGGCTTTCCCGGCGGTTGACCGTAAATTTGTATAAGGAGTTCAGCTATTTGAGCATATCATAGTCTGCAGGGGCAATATACACGTTGCAGCGCCCTTCTCTATCGGAAGTGAAAAGTACCATGGAGTCATCGGGGAACCATATCGGGTGTGGATGGCTGTGCTGTGCTTTCCAGGAAGTTCCATGGGTGCAGAGGATTTTTTGCTTCGCCAGCCCGTTTTCATATTTGATGAGCGATATATATTGATCGCCGTCCTTGGGCCCATTGATCATAAAAGCACCGTCACCAACGCCATACTCTTCTGTGGAATTTACCTGTACATGCATGGGTTTCGGACCGGGCTTGTACTCAAACATCACCATGTTGGTACCAT
This sequence comes from Caldicoprobacter faecalis, assembly GCF_900115765.1. Classification (NCBI taxonomy): domain Bacteria; kingdom Bacillati; phylum Bacillota; class Clostridia; order Caldicoprobacterales; family Caldicoprobacteraceae; genus Caldicoprobacter; species Caldicoprobacter faecalis. Next base: position 11,132 of record NZ_FOXR01000026.1, read on the forward strand.
CGGGATTTATAAAAAGGTCGGCGCACTTCCACTCATCGGATATGCTCTCGCGGCGCCCATACTGGGTGCATATACGCCCGCTGCGCGTAAATATCTCGTGCCCTGCGCGTTCCAAGTACCGTTTGGTCTCAACTATTGGCCATACTTCTGAAGTAGATGCTCTAACAATCCAGGTCCTCTGCACCAGATGCCAGGGGCCTTCATGACAAAAGCATACAATATCGTTATCCACCGGGCTTACTATTACGTGGGTGATCCACTCCCGCTCGCCCCATATGGCTCTAGCGGTTTTGTCCACCACATTTACCTGCATGACCACGCTAGCCGGGCGACGGAAAAACGTCTCGTTCATCCCGGAATATATTTTGTTGGTTACAGTGGATAAAGCTAATTTTTCTGAGTATGCAAAATACAACGTTGAACCGTCCGAGGTAATTGAAAGTATTGAGCCGACAAAGCCCTCGGGCAGTGTATAATACTCATCTTCCTCAAGAGTATCCAAGCTTACAGATTTTAATTTTCTGCCGGCCCAGTAGAAAGCCCTCATGGTATTGGGGTCAAGAAGCGAAGCTCCCGGCCGGATATCCGGTTCATCGGTGAGCTGCACCATATCCCCCGTCGGAATATGGAGGCTATAAAGTTGCCAGGAACCTGTTCGGTCAAAAGCCACCAGTACATTCTTCCCATCAAATGAAAAAAGAGGCTGAGTAAAATATGGATGAAAAGTATTTCCAACATTGGGGCTTATCCTTGTGACTTCAACCCCAGTGAAACTATCTTTAACGGTTACTTTATCTCCCTTGAATACTGTCCCTTTGGGCATAGCAAAACAACCTCCATTTCTGTTATTTATATGCTTTAATTTTGTGCCAAATTAAAAATATTTGTTCAGTTACAAAAAATGTATAAGCATTGCATTTTTAATCGATTACGCCAACTAAATTTGAAAAAATCCAAAAGATATACCAGCCCGTTTGTACCGGACTGGTATATCTTATCGCATCATCATTCGATATTTTTTGGTGGGATTTATTGATTTGCTTTAGCCTTTTTATACAAATCATTTATCTCCTTAATATAATCATCGCCGCCCAACTTACGCCACTGCTCTATAGCATCCTTCCAACCCTGCTCATCAATCTGGCCTACGATGAACTGTACCCGTGCGTCTTCAATGATCTGGTCAAGTTGAGGCCCTTTTTGGCTGTATACCTCCGAAATAAGGGGTTCTGCAGGGTTACCAACAACTATCTTTTCGTTTTCAGCTATAACCTTTGTCTGCAGCTCTCTCACTTCTGTATCCACTCGCGGCGTCTGATTATTCCTTGGCACAAACAGCAACAGCTGATTAAGCCCCGATAGCTGTGCACCCAGCCGTTGATCGCCTTCAATAGGTTTCACTTTTCCATCAACTAACTCATAATGTACACCTTCAATTCCTCTATCGAGCAGGTCCTGCATCTCCCTATCGCCCAGCTGGTCAAAGAATTTCAACACTCTTTTAAGTTCATCTTCTGTCTTTACCGACTGCTTTGAAACAAGATAGAACAAATTATACCCTGATGTAGGCAAAGCCCTCAGGCCTTTGGGGCCCTCAACAGCCCCTACAATACCCAAGCGTACATCAACGTCCTCTGCGGTATTTGGCGTTCCTACGCTCTTACCGGCATCTTTAAATCTGGATTCCAGCCTTCCGGCATCGTCACACACCTGTATCTCTGCGCCCGCTTGCTCGTTTATGATAAAGTCATATCGTTTTTCGGGGTCCAAAGCAGCAAAGTCCTCGTTTATCAGTTTCTCATCATATAACTTTTTCCACCATTTTAATGCCTCAAAATATTCTGGAGTGAGATGGGCAGGTACAAGCTCACCATTTTCGTTTTCACCCCATCCATTGGGTGCACCAAACCACAGGGCAGAAACATTGAATTGATAATTGCTTTGATGAACCACCATACCAAAGGTATCGTCTTTTCCGTCACCATCAGGATCTTCGTAAGTGAATTTCTTAAGCATGGTATAGAAGTCGTCAATAGTCTTTAATTCATTCATTCCCACTTTTTGTAGCCAGTCATGCCTGTAGATGATACCATTTCTTCCTAAATCTCTAGCTCTATACAGCCCGTACACTTTTCCATCGATTGATATGTTGTTAAGGACAATTGGGTTGAACTGGCTCAAGTTCGGATACTCCTCAAAATACGGCCCTAATTCCCAGAAAACCCCATTTCGGCACGCGCTTATCACTGTAGCCGTTTTGCCGGGAGCAAGTATGACCATTGGCATATCATTGGAAGCCAATGTTACGTTAAACTTGTCCTCATAATTAGTTGAAGGAGTCCACAGAATCTCCAGATCAGTATTGGTATACTCTTCTAACTTTTGAATAACCGGACTATCCTCGGGAGCAGGCTCTGGTGCCTTGTCGCTTGGATAGAATATGGTCATGATGCTCAATTTAAAAGGTTCTTCCTGCACAGGTTCATCAGAAGAGCCGCCGGATTGCGTCTCTTCCCCCTTATTCTCGGTTTCTCCACTCTGTGGCTGCTGATTCACAGCATCCTTGGAACATCCTGCCAACACGGCTGAGGCAAACAACATAATACATACTAAAACCATTAAGAGACGTGTTGTTGGTTTCAAAGACATATAACTTTACCTCCTTTTAAAATTTATGTTGAATTTTTATTAAAAGTTGTTGGTGATTATAGCTTTCCGCAGCTAAAACCGCGGAAACGCTCATTTTAACCACCAAAACAACGCTGGCAAATATCATCCTTTCAATGAACCTATCATAACTCCTTTGACAAAATACCTCTGCAAGAACGGGTACACCAGCAAAATCGGTACCGTCGCCACTACAATGACCGCCAATTTTAGCGCCTGTGCGGGTGGCTGATAGTCAGGCGGCATATCCACCAGTGAGCCTAAACCTGCCGTGCCGGACGAAGCTATTATAAGATTTCGCAGTATGATCTGTATAGGCCATTTTTTCGAATCATTCAGATAAAGCAACGGCCCCATAAATGCGTTCCAGTGACCTACTCCATAAAACAGTGCAAACGTAGCCAGCACTGCTTTTGAAAGCGGGAGCACGATATACCACAGCGTCTGCGGCACATTGCATCCATCTATTTCAGCAGAATCCCTAAGCTCCCCTGGAAACTCTTCAAAAAAGTTGCGCACTATGAAAAGGTTAAAGGGACTGATGGCACCGGGCAACCATAAGGCCCAGTAAGTATCTAACATGCCTAAATTCCTTACCAATAGATACGTGGGGATCATCCCACCACCGAATAGCATACAGAATATGACCATATTTATTATGGCATTTCTACCAATCAGGTCCTTTTTGGCCAGCGCATAAGCCATGCTAACCGTGAAAAAGAGATTTATGGCTGTACCGCCAATTGTAATGATTAGCGTATTTTTGAAGCTGTTGGCAAGAGCCGATGTCGAAAATATATACTTATATGCGTCCAACGTAAAGGTACGAGGTAGTATGAAAAAGCTCCTGGTGGTCAGTTCCCCTTCGGTTGCAAACGAACCACCTATAACATAGAGGAATGGGAGAATGCATAACATCCCCGCAAAGGCTAAAAAAACATAATTGAAGGCATCAAATATTTTGCTCCCGAGCGATTCTCGACTTGCATTTGACTTCCTGCCTCTCAATACCATCTTTCTCTCATCCTCTTCCCTTTTATTTCAAATATTTCAAGAAGTATTAACATCAGAACAAACTGATGTCTGATACTTTCCGAGCCAAAAGATTGCTCAGCTGTATAAGGACTATACCCACAATCGATTTAAAAAGTCCAACCGCTGTACTGTAGCTGAATGCTCCTCGGGCTATACCCATAGTATAGACATAGGTATCAAAGACATCAGCCACTTCCCTGTTAAGCGAATTCATCATCAAGTAGATCTGTTCAAAACCCGTGTCGAGTATGCCACCCAACCGGAGTATCAAGAGTATTATGACCGTTGGCATCAAGCAAGGCAACGTAATATACCTCATCTGCTGCCAACGCTTAGCACCATCAACTATTGCTGCTTCATATAATGAAGGATTTATATTTGTAAGTGCAGCTAAGAATATTATCGTTCCCCAGCCCGTTTCCTTCCATATAGTCTGTATTATTATCAAAGGCCTGAACCATTTCGGATCCGTCAGAAACTGTATCTTTCTCCCCATATGCTCATACAGCCAATTGTTTACAAATCCACCTTGGGTGGTTAAAAAGATGTATGTCAAGCTTACCACTATAGTCATGGATATAAAATGGGGTATATACACAAGAGTTTGAACCGTTCTCTTAAACAGCGCATTCTTCACTTCGTTCAATAACAATGCAAGTATTATGGGCGCCGGAAACGTAAATATGAGGTTATAAAACGATATCAGCAGAGTGTTTCTCAACAGCTTGAAAAAATCGGGGTTTGCAAAAAAGTCTTCAAAGTTTTGGAATCCCACCCACGGGCTTTTCCAAAAACCCAAGAAAGGCATATAATTTTTAAAAGCAATGAGTATTCCCCACATAGGACCATACCTGAATACTAAGAAATAAATTATGCCGGGAAGCAAAAGCAGATAATACCACTTATCCTTCCTTATTTTTCTCCACATCTCTCTTCTGTATTTGGTTTCTAAGTTCAGCGTTGGGTTGTTTGTTGCAACTCTCATACAAACTTGTCTCCCTTCGTATAATAAAATGATAGCTGGCGTTTAAATTTTACACTTATCCGTCCATATTACGGGCTCTCCTACATCATTAATTTTATGTTTGGGATCCATAACGCTCAATAATCACTTTATTGAATCCCCTTAAAATGCCGCACTGGATAGACGATGATTATCCTGTTTAATGTTATTTTTTTGTATTAATGTATTTTTATCCCATTAAAAGGCGTATATATACCTTTATATCTTAACCGGGAATACATTATTCAAATATAATCTTAAAACTCCCCACCTTTTTGACCCTTGAAGTGGCGATATGCGTTTCTGTACTGTCCTGGCGTAACTCCCTCCATCTTCTTGAAAAAACGTATAAAATTTTGGGAATTGCTGTATCTCAACCTTTCAGCTATTTCTGCTACGCTCATATCGGTCTCTCTTAACCATTCTTTAGCAATTTTTAGTCGGTACTGCGACAGATAATCGCTGAACGTAGTATTATACTCCTTGCGCAGAGCTTTCCAAATGTAGCTGGGATGGTAATTGAGCTTTGCAGCACAGCTCTCTAAAGTTATATCGGTATCATATTCCTGATGGATTAAACTGATGACGTTCTCGGCTATCTCTTTGCTCTGACTGACCCTGTATTCCTCCAAAACGTCCACAATCGGTTTAATCAGATAGTCCATAAACCATCCATGGGCTTCCTGTGTGTTCCTGAGCGTATATAATTTTTGAACATACATTATACTGGAATCAGAAAACAGGGGATCGATATTGTTGCCCACATCCTGCACTATTTTGATCAAGCTTACCATAAGGCGCAATAATGAGAAGAAGATATCGTTTATACTGGTCTGCCGGCTGAATATATCATCTATAAGTTCTTTCAAAATCGCTTCAGCCTTGTCCAGTTCTCCCATATTGATCGCATCAATCAGCCGCCCCTCGAGTATCTGAGGATATGGCTTTGCATTGTAGCCATCGGTTACCATCTCGTCAAAAAACAATACGGGACTTTTTACGCCAAGCAATTGATTCGTAATCAAAGCTTCTATGCTTTGCCTGTAGGCCACATACGTATAATCCAAATCGCTGAACCTACTGCTAACCCCAATATTTACCTGCATACCCAATCTGTTCATTATCTCCTTATTAATCTTTTCAGCAATACAACACAAAAATTCTTTTGCGGTTTCAACCTGTTCATCCTTCTCATTGCCAATTAACAATACAACGCCATCCTTTTTTAGCACAGGTTTTAACGACCGCGATGGCGGAATTATTTTCTCTAAAATCTCTTGAATCACGGTTATAGCCAATTCTTGGGTATCACTTCGCCGTTGGTAGTCGCCTTGCTTAAAAATTTGGATTGTAACCACAAAAGCAGAATCCCACAAGTACTTGCGGCCAATGCCTTCCATTTTTTTCTTAAACTCGTCGCTCCCCAGCTCTCCATTTATCAATTTAAGGACAAAAAACTTTTCTAGCTGTGTGACCATTCCTTCCTGTATATATACAAACTCATCGGTCTTCCCAGATAAACTACTGCCATCGCTAATATTGCGCATAATTTGATAAATATGATTTATAGGTTTGTACATAACGTTGGAACCCGATATAGAGAAAACAACGACAATCAATATCATAGAAACGCAAATAATTACGCTTGTAATACCCATCGATCTGGATTCTTTTGTTATATCAGAAATAGAGTAAAATGTTAAATAAATCCATCCATTATAATCGGACTTTCTGAAGATTACCCCCATTCTTTCATCATCTATATTCGCTTTGAAAAAGCCCGACCTTTTATCAGCCTCCATAATCTTCTTTATATACGGCAATGTCGACATGTCCATTCCCGCTATGCTTGCATCAGAAGAAAACAAAACCCTTCCATTTTCATCTACAATGATATTTCTTTCGCTTCCTTTACTAGAAATGATTTGTTCAATAACATGCCTCGATATATTTACTATTATGGCCCCTGAAGGAACGGGCGAATTTACCGGCAATTTAATAATCAAACAAATGTTCCCTATAGGGAACTGCTTGCTTATATTCATGTGCACAGAAGTGTTAGCCGGTGAATCTACATAAGTCCAAAAGCTGTAAGCGGGATTCTCCAGTATCTTTAAAATCTGCTCCTTGTTGCGCATAGCAGAAAATGAGCCCATGCTATCGTTGCCAATCACCCAATCTTTTGAAAAATTTACCATGTAAGCGCTATGAATGGCAGGGATTATATATTGAGGGCCCTTAAGCTTTTTTAAAATCTCGTTTACTTTATCGTATTCTTTAAAACTAAGGGGTCTGTCCATATACTGACCAGCCGAAACGCTGGCAAACAAGGTATACTGTGAGCGGATGCTTTTTAAAATCTCCTCTATCCTCATCTGATTCTGAACCAATAGCTGCATGTTTAACTCATAAACCTTATCCTGGATCGCCCTAGAGGACCTATGATAAAAAAATACGCCTTGTGTAATAACCGGAAGCACGCCTACCAACAAGCTGAAGATAATAAGCTTTGTGAGATATCGCACACTCTTTATATTCATTTTTGTAAGCCTCCCGTTCCCAAGCACCATATAGAATCAATTCTACAATTAAATTTTGATCAACTTAACGGGATGGTTAATATATTCACCACCGTCTATATATCAACCACTAGAGATTTTCTTTAATGTGTTTCTCTCCCAGTCTATATGGAGAGCTCTATCATGTCCCCTCGCCGGATACGCGTTGTATTATTCAAAAATATTTTATCATATTCCTTTTTATAATTCATCCCAATTTTATATAAGCCAATTTTATATAAGATGAGACCTTCCCCTGCTCAATTAAGACAAGATTGCACTACATACTGCCTATAATTACCGTAAAACAAGCCAAAAAGGCACAGCGTACTATAGAAGAAAGTGCAGTATGTTTTAGCCCCTATATATCACAAAAAAGGGATGGCCTGATATTGCCATCCCTTTTTCATATATTTTTATTACAACTTTATTACAACCTCTCTAAAATCTTCACCCCATATGGCGGAAGTGATATACGGCCTGTAATATCTTCACCAGTTATCATATCCTTAAACCGCATATCTTTGAGGTCCACTTGCCTCTCTTCGGGCACAAAATTGAGTATGAAAACGAAAACCCTTTCCCCATCTGTGCGCATCTGTGCCGTTACTCCCTGCGGCAGCTCAGTATCAACTGCCCTCTTAAGATTTAGCTCCCTGATGAGCGCTCCATAAAAATCGGTGAGGAAATCCCCGTTGTTCCTAAATGCAATATAATACGCCTTGCCCTTACCAAAGGAATTTACCGTCAGAGCCGGCCTGCCGGCATAGAAATCGCTCTTGTAAGTGGCCAGCACCTCAGCAGTCTCGGCGTGTATTAAATCGCACAGTTCCCTGGCCTCATACTCGCCTTTAAGCCCCAGTGGATTGTCATCCTTCAGCACCACATGGTTCACATCGTGGTCATATAGCGCATCTATCTCCTCAGACCATATTCCTGTCACCTTCCTCAAAGGCCCGGGGAACCCTCCAAGGAAGCAAAGGTCATTCTCATCTACAATGCCGCTCCAGTATGTGGTTACAAATGTACCTCCCTCTTCCACAAATTTCTCTATCCTCTCAGCCACTCCCGGACGTACCATGTACAGCATGGGGGCGACGAGCAACTTGTAACCCGAAAAATCGCAGTCCATATCTATAACATCCACGGGCACGCCATTTTCCCAGAATGGCCTGTAATGAGACTGGCAGGTCAACAGATAGTCCTTCTTCTCCCGCCGTGGCCCCTGTGCATCGTCTATTGCCCACCGGTTTTCCCAGTCATAGATTATCGCAACTTCAGGCCTTACCGTCGTACCTATGATAGGATCCAGCTTCTCAAGCACCTTACCCACTTCTGCAACGTCTCTAAAGACGCGCGTATTCTCATGGCCGCAGTGGTCAACCACTGCACCGTGGAATTTCTCCACACATCCCCTGCTTTTTCGCCATTGGAAATATTGCACCGTATCCGAACCGTGAGCTACCGCCTGTATGGACGACAAGAGGTGCATGCCCGGCCGCTTCAGCTTAGCCACCGGCTGCCAGTTGGTCATACTGGGCGTGCTTTCCATTAGCATAAAAGGCTTTCCGCCCTTTAGAGAACGGTTTATATCATGCACAAAGGCCACCTTATAAGCCAGTTCCCAGTCAGGCTCCTCACCGTGCCATCTTGGATAGTTATCCCATGAAATCACATCGAGCTCAGGAGCAAATTTCCAATAATTCAGCCCAGTATATGTCCCCATAAAATTGGTGGTGACAGGAACATTTGGCGTGATTTCGCGCAATGGGGCAATCTCGTTTTTCATGAACTCAATGGTCTGATGCGTTACAAACCGCTTCCAATCCAAATTGAGTCCATGGATAGACCCTTCTCCATGAGGTGCAGGCGACTGTATTTGGTCCCAATCGGTATATGTATGGCTCCAAAAACCCGTCCACCACGCACGGTTGAGCTTATCCAGATCATTGTCATACTTCTTCTTCAGCCACTCCCTGAAAGCCTGCTGGCACAGCTCACAGTGGCATTCGCCCCCATATTCATTGGATACATGCCATGCCAGAAGGGCAGGGTGGTCCTTGTAGCGCTCGGCCAGCTTTTGATTTATAAGGCGCGTCTTTTCACGATACACAGGCGAGGTATAGCAGTGGTTGTGTCGCCCTCCAAACAGTATTCTCACGCGGTTGGGCAAAACGCGGAGCACCTCTGGATATTTGGCAGCAAGCCAGGCAGGCCTTGCCCCGCTGGGAGTAGCTAAAATGGCATAAATGCCGTTCTCAGCCAGCTTGTCCATAATGGTATCTAGCCATCCAAACTCGAACTTACCTTCTTCAGGCTCTAAGCTGGCCCAGGAAAAGATCCCCACCGACATCACATTGCAATGGGCTAACTTCATAAGGCGCATGTCTTCATCCCATACCTCTGGCGTATGTTTCCATTGATCAGGATTGTAGTCACCGCCATGGAGAAAATGCGGAAACTTTGGGTTTATAGGGGGATACTTCATCGGTTTCATAAACATCACCTCTCAAAAAATTTTTATCGCTGGCAAATCGTTTCCACCAATTTTAGATTATCCCATTCCTCAAAGCCCTATTTATTTGCCACAGCAACAGCAAATGCCTAAAGTTTAATGTCAACTGGTGCAAGCCTAGTCCCTCTTGTAAATCGCAGTTAAATTCTTATAATATAACTATATTGATATTGTATATTGTCCAAAGTTCAAATTCAATCTCAATATATTGATGCGTATATGGCTATATTGATCTATAGGGGGGGTAATTTCTCATGAAAACAGTCTTTGCAATGGTTACAGGAGAAGAAGACAAGCTCCCATTTCACGTTAAAGGCGTGGGAATACAGCAAAATCAAGAACACATCATAAGGCCATCAGGGCTTCCGTATTACCAATGGCTTCACTGCATCAAGGGAGCCGGAAAGTTAATCATCGCAGGAAATGAATACCGAATCTCCGAGGAAATGGGCTTTTTTCTTTGTCCCAATATACCTCATGAGTATTTTGCCGTCACAGAACCCTGGACCACCCACTGGCTCACATTCGATGGACCAGCCCTTGACCCATTGCTCGACCTGCTAAACATGGGCAAATGGAACGTTTTCCACATATCATCCCTGCAAACCCTCAACAGGATGCTGGATGAGATATATCTCTCGATATGCTCTGAAAGCCCGCTTAAGCTAGTGGAATGTTCTTCGCTGCTCTACCAGTTTTTGGTAAAACTCAGGGCCTGCACTCATACGGAGTCATCATCAAATACTTCCGCACCATACAGGCAGCTCCAGCCAGTCATCAATTACATGGAACAAAACTATTTTTTGAGCCCCTGCCTAAACGACATGGCGTCTATAATAAAGGTCAGCCCACATCACCTGTGCCGCCTTTTTAAGCGCACTTTTCACATGACGCCGTTCCAGTATCTGACAAGGCTTAGAATTCAAAAAGCCAAGGAGCACCTCATACAGGTACCCGGCGCTACCATAAATGAAATCGCGCAGAAGGTGGGTTATAGCGATACCAGCTATTTCTGTGCCGTGTTTAAAAAATACGAGGGAGTCACGCCCATGGAATTTAAAAAGATCCACGGTGCAACCTGAAGCATCAGAAAGCCCTTTGGGCAAAGAATATCACCACGGGCAGCGTGAAAAGGCAAAGCAGAGTCGTTACAACCACCGTCTGGGTAGCAAACTGGTGCTCATTTTCAAACTCCACCGCGATCAATACCGTATTTACAGCGGTGGGCAGCCCCCCGGCTATAAGAAGCGTCTTGGCCATCACGCCGCTAATTCTGAAAGCTATAATTAATAAATACGCCAGTAAAGGCGCCACGCACAGCCGCATAAAAGCCGCCAAATAAACGTCAAAGTCCTTAAAATTGAAGCTCACCGACGACAGCTGAATGCCCAGTATCAGCAGATTAACCGCAATCATAGCGTCGCTTGCATACACCACAGCCGGCCACAGGAAAAACTTTCGCACATCATAGGGAATTATTTTTAGCAACAACACCAGCAAAATAGTATAAACTGTAGGCATTTTAAAAACCGCCTTAACAGCGGATTTTAAATCCATCTTCCCCCTTGCCGCATTATAAAACCCCAGAGTGTAATTTAGCAAATTCTGGCTCATCATGACCATGATCTGATTCGATACCGCGTATTCGAGCATAGGCGTATTGGCAAACACCAGGCTTATCAAGGGCAAACCAAAATTGCCTGAATTGTAAAACATTATTGCATTCTTAAAGGCGTTTTTTCTTGAATCGCAATAGCCTCTTAACCTGGCCGGGATTATGCTTACAACAGAAAGGATTAAGACAAACGCAACAGTGAAAAACGCCGGCATCAAAAGCTTAATATCAACCCCAGTCTCGTACATCTTTACGATCATTGTAGAGGGGACCAGCACATATATGCTTATCTTGCTGAGGGAACGGATATCCAGCCGAAACCCCTTTCCCAATATGTAACCCAAGCTGATTAGAAAAAACACGGGAGCAATATTATGAAGCAGTATATGTAGCAGCATCTATTTAAAACCCCTTTCCTGTCCACTTACAGCCGTTCAACAGTTACCATTGTAGCATCAAAACAACGTGGCATTCAACCAGCCTTAAATTTAACAAAAAACGGAGTGACAAATATAATGTCACTCCTTGCAAACTCTTGTATATATCTTACACAGCCAAGGCTGACTATGCGTCAAATATCAGAATCATCAATTGAATGAATCGCTCGTATCTATCCACCTCAACTTACGCGCGCCAGCTGATGCCCGTCCTGATCACCCTTGCGGGATTGCCTGCCACCAGAGAATTTGGCGGAACATCCTTATTTACAAGGGAATTTGCGGCAATCACGCAATTATCGCCTATGGTTACCCCTTTCAAAATAGTGCAATTGCATCCTATCCATACCTTGTCCCCTATCTTTATGGGTTTGCTTATGGAATTCTGCTCTCCATCCTCGTAGATAATGGTATGGAAATCGGTGTCCAGGATGGTTGTACCCCACGCGATGGCGCAGTCCCTTCCAATGCTAATACCGGTCGCACAGTGTATAACCGACGAAGCAGTTATATAGGTATTGTCCCCTATGGTCAGATTAGCTCCCGGCTCCAAAATCACCCGTACTCCCGGGCCCAGCTTCACTCTGCCTTCTATATGACAGGTTGAATTTCTGGACAGCTTCAAATAAGCTCCATTACCGCTCTGCTCGCCAATGTATCTTCCACCTAAATATAGCCGCCCATTTATCTGCAACCTGGCCTTACGTGATTTCCTGATCTTGCTTCCCACATCAACGATAATCGGAAACCTATAGAATTTGATCCCAAAAAGCCTCAGGCCCATAAAAAAGCTATAAATGGCATTGAAAATGAGCTTTGGATTACTCCAAATAATCCTCCATATTTTTCCTATTTTCGACTCTTTAAACCAGCGGAACTCCCACCATGGACTATACCTACGCTCAACTCCAATTTCCATTCCATTATCGTACATAGTTTTTCACCCTTCCTACCTTATGTACCGACTCTCTCAGCTAGATAGGTGGGGTCCGCTGAACACAAATAAAGTTAGGATATTAACAAAACTCTACTACTAATACTAGTGCTAATATCCCTACTAACCCTCCCTCGATTTGTAAGCCATATAGGAAGAACAATATACCCTATCCGCCAACTCTATTTTAACATCCTTTTACCTTTTGTACAAGCATATTTAACACACAGTTTAAAATTGGCAATTAGAACCGTATCACCTTCCCCTCGTCTGCTGACTGCCTGGCTTTTAAGCACGCCTCGGTCACATAGAAGGAATCGTGAACAGTAACCAGGCACTCGCCTTCTCCCCTTATTTGCCTCAAAAAATCGATAAATATGTTCTGCTTGGGCAGAAGCGGGACTTCCCTGATGCCGTCTATGTCATCGTTTATCAGGTACACCTTGCCGTTTCTCACCTCAAGGACGCCGCGGGTGCCCACAAGGCGCAAACGGTCATCGTCGTGGGTAGGCGCCTGCTTGGGACGCAGATAATCTATGCTTACCGAACCAAACACTTCATTGGAAAAGGTGAAGTGGCACAGCGCCGACACCTCAAGGTCCCCATGCTCAAGGTTATACCTGGTAGAATGCGAAGCAAAAACCGATTCGAATTTTTGGCCGCTGAACCAGTAAAGCCAGTCAATGGCATGGCTCCCCACCCATGGAATGGTGCCCCCGTAAGTTGAGCGGGATTTGTAAAAATCGCTTCTCTGGCCGAGTTTATACGATTTTTGAGCATTCATCAGCCGTATCTCTCCCACCACACCATCTTTCACCAGGTTCCATGCCGTAATGAAATGGGCAGAATACCTGATTCCAAACATGGCCGCAAGGTGCACACCTGAACGAGAATGGGCCTCCTTAAGCTGCTCCAGGTCCTCGAAGGTGGTGGCAACCGGCTTCTCCACAAAGGCGTGTATTCCCCGTTCAAGCACCTGCATTGTGACTCTGGCGTGGTGGCCGAAGAAGCAGTTGACCACTGCTATGTCGGGCTTTACCTCATCAAGCATGATTCTGTAATCATCATATACCTTGGGTACATGCCCTATCTTACACGCCGCTCGATAAGCAGGGCTTACATCTTCCCCTTCCGAGCCCGGGGCTACTCCCACAATAGTAACATCCCTATCCTCCCTTATTCCTTCAATTGCGTAATTATAATGTCCGCTTGAGCCTATAATAACGACTTTCATCCTATATCATCCCCCTTAAAATACTGATATCCCCTCAAATCCATTGTCTTTCCGGCTTTAGCCCATTCCACGCCAATTTCATGCGGCAGCTTCCATTCCTGATAACATCCCTTCAGAACATCGTTTAACCCTTCCACCCAGGTTACTTTTGTGTTTTCGTCATACTTGATCAAATTTCCCGGGAAATAAGGTATACGCGGCACAGACTCCTGCATGCCGTTGATGCACAGGGTCTGAGAAGTAGCCGCTTCTATGCCGCACACCACATGCTGTACACCCTTAACCGCCTCTATAGTCATCCACAGCTTCTTTATCTTTTCTTTTTCGGGATTGCCGTAAACTTTGCAGGTGCCATCATTAAATACAGCTAATATATTGTCGCTTTCGCCCTCTAATGGCCCATATACCACCCTTGCCTTTTCAAATTCGAAGCAAAAAGTGGGATTCACGGTCTCGGTAACGGCATGTGTGACATAAAAAAGCAATTCTACGCCTTCTTCGGTAAATATCCTGACGGCAGCGGTATCGAAGTTTTCAATGTTATTAGCGTGATAGAGTTCCGCCGTAAGTTGAGCGGGCCTGGCGCTCTCACTCTCCTCCTTGCCCAATACGTAAAACATGTTGTGCAGATGATGAGCTGTTGCATTGTTGGCGACACTGTCCAGTATCCACCTGCCTTCTGCATCCTTAAGTTTACCAGCCCAGCCCCGACGGTAGTAATCCCGATCTCTGGGCCACAGCACGATCGTTTTGAACCTCTTGGGCCTGCCGAACAAGCCCGATTGAATATCCTTTTTAAGGGCGCGTATGGCATCGGTGTATGACCATTGATAGCCGATTGCAACGATTTTCCCGGCACGATCCCTAGCCTCCATCATCTGTCGAGCTTCCTGAATGGTTGCACTCACCGGCTTTTCGCACAACACATTGCTCCCCTGGGATAGAGCATAACAGGTTTGACTGCAATGAAAATGAATAGGGGTTGATATGATGGCCAAATCAGCTTTAAAGCTGGCATAAAACTCTTCCATTGAGGAAAAAATGGGGATCCCCCTCTCTTTAATCTTGTGCAGATTGCGGCATCCTTCCGGCCTAGGGTCAACCGCCCCTACAATTTTAAAGTCTCCTCGATCAAGATTACTAAGCAGTGCATCGACGTATATATTGCCGTATCCCCCGATGCCCACCAGCACAATAGAAACCTGATTATCGTTGTACATTTTCATCATCCCTCCACAAAAGCATATATTTAAATTTTGCAAACGATTGCACAAGGTATAAAATAATTTAGCTATTCTTCAACACATTTTAACTACACCGTTAATTTAAATCTTGCTCAGCGCAAACATGTACAATGGGATGAAAACAAGGCTGGCCATTGTCGTCACCGTAACCATAGCAGCTGCATACTTGTAATCTGCCTTGTAAGCCTGAGACACAATGGCTATCTGAGTCATGGTGGGCATTGCCGCCTGTATGACAAACACCTTTTTCATAAGGACAGGCAAAGGCAAATAATACATAAAAGCCAGTATCAACAATGGAGCCAGCAAAAATCTGCCCAATAATATGATAAACATGTCCTTATCAAACTTTACATCCTGCATCGTTATGGAGTTTATGACAATGCCTATGTATAACATGGATAGAGGAGTGGTAAGGTTGCCCATGTATTTGCATGCGTCCATAACAAACCTTGGAAGCTTGGCATTCAACAGTATCAATAAAACGGCCAGTAGGAAGCCCATCAAAGGCGGAGACAGAAAATTCTTGAGCCTGCTGGATATAGAAGGCGCATCGCCATTCATGCCATCGCGTTGAATCCCGCTGATTCCAATGGTCCAAAACAAGACCGTATTGGCGACATAATACAGCAACACAAAAGAAGTGCTTTCCTCCCCGAAAAGCGCAATATTGACCGGCAACCCTATAAACACCGTATTTGAAAAGGCAAACATGGCCAAAAAAACGCCGCGTTTTTGAGGCGGTATACCAATTAATTTTACTGCCACCAACCCCGCCCCGTACAGCAGCAGCATGCATGCCATGGGTATGAATATGCCCATCCCCGCTTCGAACAACGTGTCTCTATCGAAGGTGGTTAGTAAATTTGAAATCATCAGAGCGGGCAAAGACACTTTGACCACCATCTTGGAGAATAGCTCGGAAGCGCGCTCATCAAACCAACCCCGACGGCTGAGCACATAACCTATCGAGATCATAGCCAAAATGCTGAGCACGCACTGTATAGCATCAAAAACCACCATAGCTGTAAGGCTCCTTTTCAGTTATCATAATCATTCTATTTTAGAGGCTTTTTAAATATTATCCCATCTATCTTCCACAGCCCCGCTCGCTTTTGAAGCAAGATTATCTTCTCCCCATTCTGCCACGGAGGTGGAGTTTTGATCTCCTGGTCCTGGCTTCTGGGCTTTGCAACTATTCTAGGAATTTCTTCTTCAATGACAACCCTGGCCGAATCACTCCACGGCCATACCCACAACCATTTAATACGAAGTTTGAGATTGTAATCCTGTATGATGAAATCCTCATACTGATTGTTGTTTAATAAGGGATCAGAGTTCAAATAAGAGGAAGTGAAGAACTTATTCAAGGCAATATTTTCCTGACCATCCAACACTGCAGCAGCCCTCTGAGTCATCCCTTCAGTGACCACAATATATATGTTGGCACAATCATATGCAGTAAAGGTAACTAAAACGGCCAACCATATCAGAATCGCTATAGCGATAAATTTCTTTGCAAGATATTGTATAAACTTGAGCATTATATTCAAAAACAAACACCCGCCCTCTGCGCAAGGTACACACTTTCACCCAATAGTTATCCTAAAATTATTCTAATTTAACACCATAATAACATAAAAAAGGGGGTTTGTAAATTTGAAACTTGTCTTCCATCCACCCCCTTTAAATGTTATAACGCCCTCAATTTTCTGCCAAACCACCTGCCAAAATCGTCAATAAGCGAATATATAACAGGCACTACCACCAGGGTCAGAAATGTAGAAAGCGTCAGTCCGCTCATAACCGTAACAGCAAGGGGCACCTGAAGTTCGGAGCTTTCCCCAAGCCCCAGCGCAAGCGGTAAAAGCCCAAGTATGGTGGTCAAGCTGGTCATGAGCACCGGCCTCAATCTCGTAGCCCCAGCCTGCACTATTGCCAGCTTAAGGTCGGCATTACCTTCACGAAGCCTGTTTATATAGTCCACCAGTACAATGCCATTGTTGACCACAATCCCTACCAGCATAATAAACCCAAGAAAGGCTGGCACGCTCAAAGGCTTTCCAGCTATCAGCAACCCCAGCAGCCCCCCCGTGAAGGCCAGCGGCACAGTAAACATAACGGTAAACGGATGGACCAGCGATTCAAACTGTGAAGCCATTATCATGTATACAAGGGTCACTCCTAGCACCAGTACCAGCCTTAGATCGCCAAATGCCTCCGATAGCTGCTCCTGCTCGCCACCGTACTCTATAAAATACCCTTCAGGAAGCGGATAATCGTCCAGACGCTCCTGAATGTCCTCTATGACCTCACCGAAGTTTCTACCTTCATAATCGCCGCTTACAGTGACCATGCGAGACTGGTCATGCCTTTCAATCCTTACTGGCCCTTGTGCATACTCAAACCTGGCCACGCTCTTTAAGGGGACCGATATCCCTAAAGGTGAAGTAACCATTACATTCTCGACATCCTGCACCTTAAAAACGCCATCATCTGGGAGCTGTACGCGCACATCGATCTCTGTACTCTCCTCCTTATATCTGGTAGCCACCACTCCCTGCAGGTGGCTTTGGACAGCCGACGAAACCAGGGCGACATTGAGCCCATACTGCGAAGCCCTCTGTCTGTCTATGATTATGCGGAGCTCCGGACGACCTTCCTCGAAGCTTGAACGCACTTCACGGGTCCCCGGCACGCTTGATACTACCCTCACAATATCATCCGATATTTTTCGGAGCACATCCAGGTCCTGGCCTTTTATGCTGATGGATATAGGCGGCCCCATCATGCCCGATCCCAATCCAGCAAACCCGCCACCAGTGTTTACCTGTATCTGGCATCCTGCTATATCCTTGACCTTTTGCCTTATTTCCTCGCCCACCTGCTGCGTGGTCCTGTCCCTTTGCCCAACGGGTTTTAATACGGCCGTAATGCTGCCTTGATCCCTAGCAGATACCCCCATTCCCACGTTCAGCTGCTGCCCTCCTATACTGGCCCATACCATCTCAACCTCTGGAATTTCGCTTACCATCTTTTCAACCCTCTGAACGGCTTCCAGGGTTTCACCAAAACTGCTTCCTCTAGGCAACCTGACCTCAATCTCTATCTGGCCCTGATCCACCGTCGGGAAGTACTCTACTCCTACCAGAGGCAGCAGTACAATACTCATACCAAAAACCACGGCAGTGATAAGCACAACCGTTTTTCTGTGCTCCAGGGCCCATTCCAGCATGCGCCTGTATTTTTCTGTCACGCGCTCCACAGTAACATTTTTCTTGCTAAAGCCCTGGCGGGTCACCAGCTTGGACGCCAGCATGGGCACCAGGGTAAGCGCCACCACCAGGGATGCCAGCAGGGAAAATGTAACGGTGATGGACAACTCCCTGAATATCTCGGCCGTCATGCCCCGGGTAAAAACGATGGGTAAAAAGACGCATACCGTCGTCAAGGTAGAGGCCACTATGGCCATTGATATCTCGTTGGTACCCTTTTCGGCGGCATCGATGGGACTTAAGCCTTCCTCTCTCATTCGATAGATGTTCTCCAGCGCCACTATGGAGTTATCCACCATCATGCCCACGCCCAAGGCCAATCCGCCTAGCGATATGATGTTCAAGGTAATACCGCTGAAATACAGCAAGACAAAAGTGGATATCACCGAAAAGGGGATGGACACGGCGATAACCATGGTAGGCGTAATATTTTTTAAGAAGATGAATAATATGGCAATGGCCAGTATAGCGCCTATATAGGCATTGCTGGTTACAGCCGAAATGGAACTTTTGATGAATTTCGATTGATCCACTATGGTCATAACGGATATATCGGGATAGGACTTCTTTATACTCTCTATCTCCCGATTTACCTTTTCAGCCACGCGGACGGTATTTGCAGTGCTCTCCTTGTAAACCGATATGGATAGGCTGTCGTGTTGATTGACCCTTGAATACTGTCTGTCATCCCTTACGCCCTTTTCAACCCGTGCCAGGTCCCTCAGCAGATAGGTGGTACCGGTAGAGCTCACAACGGGCACATCCAGCAATTCATCAAGGCTTTTAAATTGCCCCGAAACCCTAACCAGCAAGTCATACTGCCCGTCCTGTACAACTCCGCCTGGCATGTT
This sequence comes from Caldicoprobacter faecalis, assembly GCF_900115765.1. Classification (NCBI taxonomy): domain Bacteria; kingdom Bacillati; phylum Bacillota; class Clostridia; order Caldicoprobacterales; family Caldicoprobacteraceae; genus Caldicoprobacter; species Caldicoprobacter faecalis. The sequence goes on from NZ_FOXR01000026.1 coordinate 30,500, forward strand.
CAAATTTTCTGCCCTTAAAGCACTCACAACGCGATCCATGGACAGGCCATAGCTTATGAGCTTCTCCGGGTCAACTATGACCTTCACCTCGGTTTGCTTTGCACCCAAAATTGAAACCGATGCAACGCCTTCAATGCGTTCAATGCGCGGCTTCAGCACATCCTCCACCCACACCTGCAGCTCTTCGTCGGTCTTGCCCTCCTGTGATACGGCAAAGCTCATTATGGGCAGCATGTTAGGGTCAAGCTTGAGCACTATGGGGTCAGACACCCCATCCGGCAGCATACCCCTTATCATGTCCAGCTTTTCGCGTACCTCAAGTGCCGCCACGTCCATATCGGTGTCCTGCGCAAATTCAAGGATCACCAAGGAACTGCCTTCGGACGATGTCGAGCGCATGGATTCAAGGTTGCTGACTGTTGCCAAAACGCTTTCGATGTTCCGGGTAACTATGCTCTCAACCTCTTCAGGACCTGCACCGCTGTACTGCACCGACACCACCATGACGGGCAGATTTATGCTGGGCAACAGGTCCACATTGAGCCGCGTCAGCGAAACAAACCCTAAAATCAGCACGATCAGCACTACCATGACGGTGGTCACAGGTCTGCGAATGCTCAATCCTGCAATGTTCATAATACGCCATCCTCCTGAATTTTTAACTCTTTATGTCTGATTGCATCTATTGCAGAGGTCACATTTTGCACCCGTGATATATTTGCCCTGCATAAATGATGCTGCAACTGCGCTTCTGCTTACTTTGCTTATTTACAGCATCCTTCAACTTTCCTGCTTAACTATATCAACTTCCTGCCCTTCCTTGAGATAGGCCTGCCCCTTTACAACAACCTGCTCACCGCTCTTCAAACCCGAAATGACCTCTATTCTCTCACCATCATCCATGCCAACCTGTACCTCTCTTCTCTCCACCGAGCCACCTTTAATGACGAACACATAAGCCTTATCCCCTTGCCGTACAATCGCCCTTTTGGGCACCACAACAGCATTCTCCTTTTTGTCAAGCACCAGGCCAGCCCGTGCAAACATGCCGGGACGCAACTTTCCAGGCGAATTATCGATCTTTATCCTCACTCCATAGGCCTGGCTCCTGGGATCGGTAGAAGGGCTCACCCACTCAACTACGCCTTCCACCGGCTGAGAACCCGCCGCATCAACATACACGTCAACCTTTTGCCCCGGCTGAACTTTCACCACATCAAATTCGGACAGGCGTATATCAAGAATCAGGGCAGTCATATCTATGACGGTAACGGGCGGCGATGCCTGTGCCGCCATCTGCCCTGTTTGAACGCTCAAGCTGCTCACCACTCCATCGATTGGCGAGAGGAGCTTTAGCTTGTCGGCCGCGCCTTTGGCAGCGTCCAAAGCCGTTTTGGCTTGATTGAGCTGGGCATCCAGCGTCTTGCTGTCATAGGGCATGGACTTTATGGCGCTCTCTATCTCTAGTTTGCTCTTCTCCAAAGCCGCTTTTTGCTGGACCAATTTTTCTAAACCGTCCTGCAGCGGCTTTAACTGTTCTTCCAGCTTGGCCTTCTGCTCCTCGAATTGCTCATCAGTAATTGCGCCTTTTTGGCGCATCTCTTCGAGCCTGGCAATCTCAGGTTCAATGGCCTGTTTAGCTTGGGCCAGCGCCTTTTGTGCATCATCGATCTGTTTATCAATTTTACTAATCTCAGCCTCCATCTTGCTCTTCTGGGACTCCAGCTCACTCAGCCTTTTCTTGGACAGTTCAACTGAGGCTTTGGATGCCTCATATGCCGCCTGCGCTTGAGCGATCTGCTGTTCAACATCGCCGGCCTCCAGCTCTATAAGCACATCCCCTTCTTTGACCTGCTGTCCCACTTTCACATGCACCTTTGACACCTTCCCCGGTATCTGGGGAATAACCATGGCTTCATTTATGGGCTTAAGCACGCCCGAAAACTCTTTTTCATTCTGGATGGCATCCACACGAGCAGTTGCCACTTCAACCGGCACTTTTTGGCTTTCAGCCGTTTGCTGTACATTCTCTTGCTTTTTGCCCAAGCCTCCAAGTGCTGCACAGCCTGATATAATCCCTGCTAAAAGAATCAGCACCACCAAACATGCAGTTAATTTACTGCCCCTAATCTTCATACCTTATACCCCTTTCGTTGATGAACTATATTAATATCTATCTTTGGCGCCTTAAAGGCAAATCATATTATTATTTCCATACGAAATACTATCCACCTATGATGTGGTGACCTCATGAGAAGTCTGGTTTGTCTTTTGAGTTTTGTCCATTTTTATTTCCTGAAAACATTTTACCACATTTTTCAGGTAATTGATGTTCAAGCTATATTCGATTAAGAAGTCAGCCAATAAACCAAAACCACGCTATTTATTATACCATCAAACATTGGCTTTACTCCATTGAAAAACAAAAACAATATTTCGAGAGTTTAACCAAACCTGCCATTGACAACTATCTTCTATTATAATAGAATAGTATTGTATACATTCTATTGTAGTAGAACGATATATACGAACAAGATACATATCTATTTAAGCTGTTTTGCTTGAACCCAAAAAGAGAGGATAGGAACTTTACCTGAGCCGGATAGTCGTCCTCGCTGTTAACGGTGTGACATATGTGTTGACAAAAAAGAAGGGTAGGAGGATTTAGCAATAAAATTACAGGAAAAAATTTGTTATTACCTAAACAAATAGGGAAGAAAGGAGATTTGCAGTGAAAAAAACCCTTATACTGCTGCTTTGTCTTGTATTATTGACATCAGCTTCGGCCTGTGGAAAACTGCAGGTGAATAAAGAACGTCTTGAAGAACTGCTGGAAATTATGGACTTGAGAACCTTCCTGCAAACGGTGGATTTGCCGGATAATTTCTCTATTGGGTTTGACGCAGCAGATGTCAAATCCGTAGATTCTGCTAGAATATATAAAGCAGTGCCCCTGGAGCTTGATGCTAACGAAGTCGCTGAAAAACTGCTGAAGAGAGAGAGCGTATCGACAAAAGTATATGCCGAGGGACCGTATTTTGAAACCGGCGACGAGACATTTAAGGAACATCTCTATGTTTTTGACGGAGGCAAAAGCTTTGGGATTGATTCTGGAGTTGTAGGCGGTCTTAGTTATTCAGTGGTTATAAATGGGGAGCGGATAAGGAATAAGCATGGAACGGTTATAAGAGTTGCTCCGGGACCGCCGGATGATATCATCGCACAAAGATGGAAATATGACTTAAAAAGCGATTATGCATCCTTTGCAGATCTATCTTTTATGAGCTACAAGGATGCCCTTGCAGCAGTAGAGGAGCTTCTATACGATACCCTGGGATTTCCCGAGCTTGAGGTTGCGGAAGCCTATTCGATGGATTTGGAAACCATGCTAAAGCATTATGAGCTTTACAAAGCAGCAGGCGGAAAAGAAGAAATCACTTTCTCTAAGGATGACGAGTGTTATGTGTTCTTCTTCCGGCAGGTAATCGATGGCATACCCGTTGTAAACATTCACTGGAAAGACGCAACTTTTGGTGAAACGATACCGGTAACCTCTGTTGAAGTCTTTTATACCAAGGACGGAGTGAGAGATATTTATGCTATTGATCTGCTTGATATTGTTGAGGGCGGAGAGAATAAACCGCTGATCAGCGCGGCAAAGGCTTTGCAGGTAGTAATAGATGATTACTCGGAGATTATACTGGAAAATGAAACAATTGTCGAGTCCATGGAGCTGTGCTATGTGGGGGTTAAGACAGAGGACGGCTACTATGAACTGATTCCGGCCTGGGTCTTCCGCATTGTAGAAACTGTGAAATTTACGAATCAGGCGGACGGTAATGTGTATTCATACGATTCATACAGCTACTATGTAGTAAACGCCATTACTGGCGATAGAATAGAGTAGCGAAGGCAGGGAGATATGATGAAACAGTTTTTCTATCTTTTAGCCGCTGATTTACGCCGGGCAATACTTTCAATACGATTTCTTCTCAGCGCGTGCGGTGTTGCATTGGTGTTGTTTATAGCTTCCTGGGGTCAGATAAAATTTGCCCGGGATGTGTTATACCCTCTTGGATTGGGTATAAGTGGAACCGCAAGCATGCTTATTATAGCGAGCATCTTACCGCTGTTTCCCTTTGCGACAACCTTTGCCACAGAATGGCAGGAACGTGCCGTCAGATTCTGGATTGTGCGGACGGGCATACGGAACTATTCGATGTCCAAAGTTCTGGTGAGCGCTATATCCGGCTTTTTGACTACGGCCGTCGGTATGCTTATGTTCGTGCTTGCTTTGCG
>NZ_FOXR01000029.1:0-32120 GCF_900115765.1 Caldicoprobacter faecalis
CTTGAAATTAAGCTGTTTTTCTTATTCCGATTGTGCAATTTGTGCCCACAAAATGATGTTTTCTCGTCAAGGTGGGTATTATTTTACGCTTACCATATTTGAGGAAGTACCTTTAAAATTTCCTGCGGTATGTTTATGCCGTATACCCCGAGAAATGCCAGCAGCACGGCAATATTGATACAGACTACATCGGCTGCTACAAATGCTATTTTACGCCTCAGAGCAACCACGCTGACCCCCTACTTTCATCCATTAACTTGTCTTTTTCTAAAAACAATGCCTGTTTTTTAAAACAGGCACTTTTGCACAAAAATTGCCGTTATTTTCCTATTAATATGATACTTTAGCACTATATGCGAAATTTGCCGCAACGTGTATAATGACTTATGGTGGATATAGACAACTTGATGCGGATATACCGTTTTTTCAAGTTTTTTGAGTTTTTTGAAGTGTTTGCAGGACAAATCCTGGAGGAAAGCATAATGCTGCCATTTCCCCTCCATGATAGAGGAAATGCCTACTTCGTCTAATCCCCGTATGACCTCCGTCAGGAAAGTTATGCGCCGAAACAGCAAAACCTTCCTTCAGGATTTTGTCCATCAGTTAAAATAATAATACATTATGGTATAAGATGTCAACCATTTTTATTTTATGAGACATAAATAATGTACAATTTTAACGTTTCGGCACAAAAAGCCTTGCGTGCACCTCTCTAGGCTGATAACCCAGCCTTCAGAAAACAAGTTGCTTACTGCTTACGCTCTAATTATGATATAATTCGATACACACTTACGTTTTCCTGCAAGCCGAAACAAAAAATTTGATAATTTTTACTCAGAAATTCTCAAACGCTTTTTGACCATGTCGATAAGCCACTTGACCTCTTCAACCCTGAAAAGGTATATCAGACCAAAGTACAACAAAGCACCAAAACCTATCTCCAACGCGAGAATTAAAAATCCAACCATCTTGCTGGACATGGAGATGTATTCCGCCGCAATGCCGTTCAGCCAGTACACGGCAACGCCCATTATCAGCGATGCCACACCGCATTTCAAAAACGCACCAAGCAGCTTCCTTCCGCCAATGCCGCCCAATCGCTTCCTCAAGTTTGCAAACAAAAGCAGCGTCATAATCATTGCAGACAGGCTGGTGGCCAGCGCCAGACCATCGTGCTGCATGAACCTGACCAGAATAAGGTTCAGCACTATATTGCACAATACTGTCAGCACACCATTTAACATAGGCGTCCTGGTATCCTGCAGCGAATAAAAGGTCCTGTTCAGCACATCGCGGTAGCCGTAAAACACCATGCCCAGCGAATAAAACATGAGCGCCGAGGCGGTCATGGAGGTAGCTCTTGCGTCAAACTGCCCCCTCTCAAACAATACCGACACTATTGGCCGCCTTAAAACCACCGCTCCAACGGTAATGGGGAGTATGATGAGCGTGATAACATTGAGGGCCTTTATGAGCTTGTCCTTGAAGCCAGCCATGTCTTCTTCGGCGCTCAGACGCGAAAGCAAGGGATAGATGACAGTAGCTACCGACACAGTAAAAAGGCCATACGCAAAGCCGTTTAGCCTGTTGGCAAAGTTGAGCGCCGAGATGCTGCCCTCGGGTAGGCCTGAGGCCAGCATCCTGTCAATCAGGGCATTGAGCTGTTGCACCGTCGAGCCCAGCATAACTGGAAGTGCCAGGGCAGCAACTTTTACCACGTATGGGTCCTTAAAGTTTAAAACCCTGCTGTATCTGTAATCTTTTTTAAATACACCGGGCAATAAAACGGCGAGTTGTACCACGCTACCTACCAGAGTACCAAACACTAAGCCATAGGATCCAACCATATCGCTTAAGAGCAGCACTGCTATAATTATCATATTATTTGGAATGCCTATAAGAGCTGGAAGCACAAACTCGTTGTTAGCCTGCAAAAAACTTATAAAAATCTGGCACATACCTATGAATATGATCATGGGAAAGGTTATCCTGGTAAAGCCGACCGCCAGCTCAAGAACCTCTCCCTTGAAGCCCATGGCAATCAGGGATACAATGGGGCGTGTGAACACCATGCCCAGAACCGCCAGTGCTGTACTTATAACCAGCACAACGTTGAGTACCCTGCTTGTAAAGCGAACAGCCTCCTCGGAGCCCTCTTCAACTCTAATGCGGGAATAAAGCGGTATGTATGTTGTACCAATTGCGGCCGCTATGCTGGCAAACAGCGTCTGCGGTATGGTCAGGGATACCAGATAGGCATCGGTGACATATGTGGCACCGTATGCGCTGCCAAGCAGTATCTCCCTCAAAAAGCCGGTTATCTTGCTGAGCAGCGTGATTATCATCACGAGTATTGTGGCTTTTTTGTAGCTTATGTGTTGTTGCATTTTTTGCACCTCTTTTAACCTCTTCCCACCTCAAAGATATAAGGATTCTTAACTGTTCTATTATAGCTATTTATCTGCTTTGCTAAACAGACATTCCAACAGCATTCAACGCTTACTCCAACAATTATAAATATTCAATTTACCCCTTCGCAAATCTTCATTAACTATCTTTGCAGCAAAAAGGATATTCATGTATTTAAGATTTCTCTTCAAGTTTCCAATAAAACACCTTTTAGAATATCAATTGTTCTCTTTAATCCTGTTTTTATGTCGTAATTAGCTTTCCATCCCAGTTTCTCTAATTTACCTGCATTAAGCACGGATTGCATTACAGGATTATATCCTGCTTTTTCAATTTCACTAGGAATTTCAAACACTACTTTCTTACCCGAAATACTAGCTATTATTTCTGCCATTTCTCGTATAGTCACATTGGAATTTGCATTTGCTATATTATAAGCCTGCCCCGTTTCTCCCTTCAATAATATAGTCAAAATTCCTGAAACACAATCAGCGACATAACAATAAGAACGCAGCTGTAAACCGTGACTTTTCATTACAATATCATTTCCTGATAAAGCATTATTTATAAATTGCGCTGAAGCTCTATTGTCATCTTTAGTAGCGGTTGGGCCATAAATATGGCAAGGCCTAGCTATTACTGTATCAATACCATATTGTTTTGTATATGAAACACAAAGAGTTTCTGCTGTTCTTTTCGCATTAGGATAACATGACCTTGGATTAGTATTGTCAACATAACCACTATATGACTCATCAAATGCACTAACACTTTCGCTTCCTTGTCCATACACTTCTCCAGAAGAGATAAATAAGAATCTTTTTACGCCATTTTGTCTTGCATATTCCAATAAATTATAAACACCTAAAATATTTCCCATTATTGTTCCAACGGGATCAGTTGAAAATGCTAGTGGGTATGCATTACTTGCTGCATTAATTATATAATCAAAATGATAGTCACAAGCAAGGGCAAATTTTACATCATGTCGTATAGGGTGAAAAAAAGGACTTTTTAAATGAGATCTAAATCTTTTCTCTAAAGATTCCTTTTTTCTGCTCATAGCAAAAACATTTATGTTATAATGTAACAATTCATTAGAAAGCATCAAAACATCCACCAAAAAGGAACCAATCAACCCCGTTGCACCAGCAACAAGGATATTACACCCTCTTAATTGCTCTAATTGGATACAATCTAACACATATTGTAAATCTCCCCTATAAATAACATTTTTATAAAACATGATTTCACCTACTTCAACCAATCGGCATTTTTAGTTGTCAGAAGGGCTTTAAATATTTCAATATCTTCTGTGGTTGTAATCTTAATATTTTTTTCAGATCCTGCTGAAAAATATATTGTTTGCCCTAGCTCAATCATCAAGGTGCAAGATGCCACCGAATTCGTTATTCCCCTTTTCTTTGCTTCTTCATGTGCCCATATTAATTTTCCCAACGGAAAAGCTTGTGGTGTCTGTGTTCGCATGAGTCTATCTCTATCGTATATAAAACTTGACGATACCTTATCTTCAGTCACAAGCATTGCCTCTACACATGGAATAGCGGCAACACCTGAGCCAAACAATCTACATTTTGCTATACTATCAGAAATTATTTCCGCAGATACCATAGGTCTAACTGCATCGTGAACCAAAACAATATCATCATTAAACTTTTCTTTGATTGCAAACAAACCATTTCGAATAGAAGCCTGGCCGGTTTCTCCTCCAGAAACTATTCCCATTAATTTTGTAATATTGAATTGCTTTGCATAGGCTTTCAATATCTCATGCCATCCGTCCAAACATACTACATAAACAGCATCGATATCAGGATGCTTTTGAAATGCTTCCAGCGTATAAATAATTATGGGCTTATCAAATACATTAATAAATTGCTTAGGAATATCTTGGTGTGTTCTTTCTCCCCGACCTCCTGCAATTATTAAAGCAATATTCATATTGACCCCCTCCAATAAAACTGTTTTTAACTTAACAAAAGTTTGTGTTGCCTAACAATACCTTATACCGCACTTTTAACTTTAACGTATTAAAAATTAGCTGTTAAAGTACACAAATTAATCAAATCCACATGTTCGTGTAGAATTTTCTCTGGCTAGAACCAGATATTATCACTAATACTTTATATTCTACTGTCCTGCTATAAAAGTTTTTGCAGCAGTCATACAACACTTAATAGTATCGACTTAACTCTTATTTTAACAATTAATGGAATTAACTTATTAAATAAGCTTCAAAATTATGATGAGATATTCTTTCTTTTTCAAGTGGAAGTTCCATATAATTTCCATACAAACTAGTCAAATATTCATCATACCCAACTGGTGCCGAAAATATTTCTCCTTCGAATTCCACATCAATTGATTTCTCAAAAACTTTTTTACTTACAATCTCTTTTTCAAAATATCCTGCAACAATACATCCAACCTTATCTCCGTTATTATAATCATATTTAGTACCCAACCGTTCAACGTAACGTATCCACCTTTTCCAACCAATTATTCTAGAAAATCTCCAAACGATATATTTAATTATATATTTAACAATATTACATGATTTCGGATACTTTTGTAATGATAAGCCAAGCATTCTCCTGCATATTTTTAATTTCATCATATGATACCATATTTTTTGGGAATTTCTGGGCAAGCCATCTATTGGGAAAACATCGATACAAACACCTAATCCTTTTATCGGATATTGCTCATATTTTATTAGCATAGTATGAGTATCTACAACTTTAGCAAAAGGATAATGATAATCCTCATTATTGTAAAAAGATAAGCTACGGTATCTATGCCCTTCCTTTAAGATGTCTATTAACTTCATATAGTCATTTCTTGGTAATGCTATATCAATATCATCATCCCACGGAATGAAACCTTTATGTCTGACAGCTCCTAAAAGGGTCCCACCACATAGAAAATACCTTAATTTATTGTTATCACATATTTTTTTCACATATTTTAATATTTCTAATTCTATCGCTCTAACTTCTTCTAAATTTAATTTCTTTTTGTACATATCTCTCCTCCTTTTCAAACGTTTAAGGAGACAAATAACTTGCTACTAAACATACTTGCCTTCCTCTTTCAGCTGACTTAATATATCCTTCATATTTTGAACCTTATCTTTAGCACATACGAAAACCACATCTTCTGTGTCTACCACAATAAGGTTTTCCACACCCACAACCGCAACAAGCCTATTCTCACCCATTATTATGCAATTCCTTGTATCCACCTTAAATACATTACCTTTTATAACATTATCATACTCATCTTTTTGGTAAATTCTTTCAATAGCAAGCCAGCTTCCCACATCATCCCAACCAAAATCTCCTAGCACAACATATACATTTTTCGCTTTTTCCATTATTCCGTAATCAATCGATATACTCTCTAATTGGGAATATTCTTCATAAAGTACTTTTTCCATATCATTTGAATCAATATGTTCTCTTATTCGCTCCAGTGAGTTATATAAATCAGGCATATACTTCTTCATAGCACTGAGTATTGAGGATGTTTTCCATATAAACATCCCGCTATTCCAGAGATAATTTCCACTTCGTATATACTTTATCGCCGTACTGTAGTCGGGTTTTTCAACAAACCTTTCAACTTTATACACGCAATTTTTATTTACTACTTTTTTTGTGTTCTCATCAAAGTTTATATAACCGTATCCTGTTTCAGGGCGCGTAGGTTTAATACCTATTATTACTAGATTGTCACCTTTTTCTGCCTCTTGTATTGCCGTTTCCAACGCTTCTATATACTTTTCTTCATCCTTTATAACATGATCAGATGGAACAACAACCATTATCGAATCCCTATCAATCTTTTCTGTACGAAGGGCTGCAATGCCAATACAGGCTGCAGTATTTTTACTCATAGGCTCAATTAAAATATTCTCACGAGGCAAATTAGGAATCTGCTGACTCACTAATTCCACAAAATCAATATTGGTAACAACAAAGATATTTTCCAGGGGCATAATCTTTGTAAGCCTGTCCACTGTTTGCTGAATCATCGTTTTTTCTCCGAAAAGATTTAAAAATTGCTTAGGCATCTTCATCCTACTCTTAGGCCAAAATCGTTCGCCCCGTCCCCCTGCCATGATTATCCCTGTTATCATAACGTTCATCCTTCCGATCATATCGTTTATAATGATAACTTTTAAACTTTTTTAGTTATAACATCAGCATATAAGTTGTATAAAATCTTGTTTGTAACATCAGAATCAAAATATTCGTTAAACCTTTCTAATGCACCTCGGGCTAACCTTGTATATAATTCCTCATCAAAATAAAGTTTTTTTATAGCCTCTGCCAGCTGTTTGGAATTTGAGGGCTCAACCGTTAAACCAGACACGTCATTAAGGCTAACCCAGGGTACTCCGGTTGGTAAATTCGTATTTATTACGGGTTTACCATATATCATAGCCTCAAGCTGTACTATTCCAAAAGCTTCACTGGGAAGAACAGAAGGAAAAACTAAAAATTTTGAATTTTTTATTAAATACAGCTTTTCATCTTCAGAAACTTGCCTAGATATAAAATATATTTTTTTCTGGCTATTTTGAACTCTTCTCATGATATCTTCCCTAAGCTCTCCATCCCCTGCAATAACAAAGGGTATATCTTCTTGAATCATCTCTATAGCTTCTAGTAATACATCTATTCCCTTGTAGTATGATAACCTTCCCAAAAACAGCACAAATTCTTGTGGTAGATTTAATAACGATTGCTCTATATTGTTGACATCATAATCACGGTAATAATCGCGCTTGTCTAAAGATAATGGAATAACTACAATTTTATCCTTAAAATTCTTTAAAACAGAAGAAAATTCAATCATTCTTTGGGACGTCACTATAATAGCATTAGCACGTTTGCAAAGCTGTTTCTGAAAAAATTCCACAAATCTTTTTAATTTCTTTTGCTTAACAATATCGCTATGCCATGTCACATAAACCTTTTTATTTTTACTCAAAAATTTTAATAACAAACTTCCAACGCTTCCAAGAGGAAAAGGTTCATGAAAGTGTATTACATCAGCTATCTTGGCTAAACGGAATAAATGCCAAAAAAACGCCACTGATATCGGCATTGACATAAACGTTCCAAATGATGCACATCTATAAACCCTAATGCCGTTTATCTTTTCAACTATAGTTTTTAAAGTAAATTTCTTATTTACACAAAGCACTACAACTTCATCAAATCGCTTTAAATATTCCGCGTATTGTTTAACAACGGTCTCTACACCACCGATATCAGGCCAGTACATTTTGTTTACCTGTAATACCATAATCTGCCACCTCAATAAAGTGTTCAAGACATACATATTTTTTCGAATGCATTCAAAATTTCGTATGCCGATTTCTCCCAATCAAACCTTTGAACGTTCTTCAAGCCTTTCTGCTTAAGCTCCTCCTTTAGTAATTCATTGTTTATTAATAGCTCTATTTTATCGGCTATATCGTTAATATCGTAAGGATTGCAATACAGCACACTGTCGCCACAGACTTCAGGTAAGCTTGCTACATTTGACGCTATTACCGGGCACCCACATGCTTGAGCTTCAAGCGGTGGCAATCCAAACCCTTCATAAATGGAAGGAAAAACCAGTGCCTCAGCCATCTTATAAAATTTGGGCAAATCCTCATCTTGTACAAACCCAGTAAATACTATCTTATTTCTTTTTCTTAGTTCTACATGATTTATACTTTTATCTCCTGTAATAAATCCTCCTTTATTTCCAATAACAACCAGATACAATGTTTCATCATCAATTCTATCAAAAGCCTGGAGTAACCTCGCGAGATTCTTGTGAGGCTTTATATTCCCTACATAAAGCAAAAATCTATCAGGCAAATTATATTTTCTTCTGACAGTAAACATATCTTCGTAACTAACGTTTTCACTATTGTATATTTTAGTATTGCATGCAGGATAAATAACGTGAATTCTTTCTTCCATTATCTTACCATACTTAATTATTTCCCTTTTTGAAAAATTTGACACCGTGAGAACCACATCGCTTTTTCTTAACGCCTCTTTTAAAAAAAATTTAAAACTCATTACAACTTCTGGCTTAAAAAATTCTGGATGCGCAACATGAACTACATCATGTATAGTAGTAATCCTGTATTTAGCTTTCAAAGGTAATAATGGTATATTTACATTAGGAGACCAGAAAATATCACACTTAGGTACTAATGACGGCAACTTTAACTGTTCTTTAATACTAAAAATTTTAGCATTCAACTCAATAAAATCCACGTTCTTCTTATTAATTAAGCTATTAATATCCTTAATATTTTTCCCTATTATTACAAACTTGTGTTCATTGGCTATATCAATAATATTGGGCAGTAAATTCTTTATATATGTCCCTATTCCCGACGAATTAATCATTCTAGCATCAATTACTATTTTCATTTAATAATATCCTCCCGTATTTGTCCAAACTATACACCATTATAGCGCATATGAGTAAAATATCCATGTTCCAGTTAGGTTGTCCAACATTACCTATTAATAAGCTAAATAAAGCACATTTTGTCAAAAAACTTTTTGATTTTATGATCATATATCCCCACAATAACAAATATATAGAAAACCCAAGTAATCCCGATTCAATGAATATGGTAAATATTGAAACAGCATTGGTGTATCTATTGAATAAATTCGGATTTATTGAATGCATATAGTTTCCATAATTATATGGCCCCATCCCTACAAAAAATGATAGTATATTATTTGCAGCATAATTAAAAAAGGTAACAACATGAAATATTCTCCCGCCTAACGAATCAGCTGGTATACTTTCTGTTATATCCTCACTCTCATCATACACTATTTCCCCGTCATCCACCAACTCTTCTTTTATAGTATCCATCTTTTCGGTCAAATCTATTCTTGTTCCGTAAACGAAATATTTTTCAACAGAAAGTACATAAGGATTGATCAATAAAAAATAAAAGCTGATAAAAAATAATAAACTAGCTACCACCTTAAATCTGATGTTTTTTTTATTTTCATAATTATTCCATATCAAGAAAATCCCTACCGCCGGTATTACTGTCTTCGAAAAAGTAAGGATTGAAAAAATTGGCAACAATTTGCCATAAAAGTCTAAAATTTTATTGAATGTGATACCATATTTTTTTAACACTGTGTAAGAAACATACGCCATTAACAAAAAAAACCCCAGCGCTTGCGTCTCTGGAAATACTCCTCCAAACTTAGGAAAAAAGACTGTAAAATTTAATATTTTAACCCAAGACTGAGAGATAATTTGATAATCAATTATTTTCTGGAATGGCAAAATGTTAAATTTGATTATATAACCAAATATTCCGATTAAAACAAATACAACCACTCCAGCACTCAACACAAATAAATACTTTAATACCTTAATAATTACTTGAGGATAATCAGCCACTAAAATAACTACTAAAGATACAAAGAAAACGTACTGGAGCAGCACTTTAAACAATCCTCTGAGACTAAAAAGTATATCATATGATTTGCTAAAATTCAACAAAGCAGATAATATATAAATACAAGAAAACAAATAGCAGAAACTTAAAATATCTTTATTCAGATTTCCAAATATTATATCCCGTCTAAATAGATTAGTAATATTCCCACTAAAACGCCAAAATACTAAGAAAGCCAAGATGATATATTGAGGATAAAACCAAATAATATTCAACCCCAATAAGGTCTTTACCTGCTTAGGTTCAAGCATTGATAAAAAGACTATAAGAAATAATGCAGCATTAAATATAAATTTCTCCCTTTCATCACCGCTTTTTATCAAGGTTTGAAAGTTATAAAACCCTTCCACCTTCCATTTAAGATTTTGCAATAGAATTTTACACCACCCCAATTCATTTTCAAGATGCTATATAGGATACCCCCGCCAGCCCTTATCAATAATCTACAAAACTCTGGCAATAACTCAATATCATTAACATGTTTCCTAAAAAATGCCCCCAATCCCATTGCATAATAATATGCCCTTTCAATTGTTCTTTCATCGTATTCAATTATCTTTAACGGATGGTAAATACATATTTCTGGATAATAAATGCCTTTACATCCTAACTGTAATAACCGATAAATAAAATCTGTCTCTTCAGCAGACTGAAAGGGCGTGTTTGCTCCAACCCCTAACCTTTCATCAAAACTCATTTTATTTTCCTTTATACATTCTGCCTTTACAAAAATAGTATAAGAGATACACGTTCCGAATAGCGTACTCTTACTTATTGGCGTTTTATTTTTTCTCCATCTACCATTGCTTTCAAGCCCTGAAACCTCATCAAGAGAGATGCAACTCAAAAAATCTACCTTATCCCTTTCAAATCTATTCTTTACTTCTAAAAGAATATTATTCGGATATTTGCAATCATCATCTGGAAAAGCAACTATATCACCTTCTACATGTAATAAACCAAAATTCCGTCCTCGTGACAATCCTTTAAAATTAACGCGAAAATATTTTATTTTATTAATTTTATTTTTGTACCTATCAATTATATTTTTTACTCTATCATCCTCATTTTGATCCACAACTATAAGTTCATAATTTTTATAAATTTGATCACATAAACTACTTAAAAAGTCTTCTACTTCCTTATCTCTTCCTAAAGTACAAAGAATTAAACTAAACTTCATAATTTCCTCCGTCAACTCGTAACCCAATAATTTTTTATTTGCTCTAAAAAAGAACCAACTATTTATCATAATTATCAATAATAAGCTACCAAGCACCTTTACCTGTCAAAATAACTTTTACCGTCTTTAACATTATCTTTATATCCATCCATATCGAACGATTTTCAATATAATATAAGTCATATTCCAATTTTTCCGCGGGGCCAAGTTCGTACCCTCCGTTGACTTGAGCCCACCCTGTAAGTCCAGGTTTAACCTGCAACCTATTTACAAATCCTGGTATCTGCTCATTGAACTGATAAGTAAAAATAGGTCTTTCAGGCCGCGGACCTACTATGCTCATATCACCTTTTAAAACATTAAAAAGCTGCGGCAATTCATCAATACGCGTTTTTCGCATAATTCTTCCAACTTTTGTAACCCTTGGATCATCTTTTTCAGCCCACTTTGCTCCATTCTCTTCGGCATTTTGGTACATAGATCGCAGCTTATACAGCATAAATACTTTTCCATTTTTACCTACCCTCTCTTGGCAATAAAAGACAGGACCCTTTGATTCAAGTTTAATAGCTATACCAAATATAAGCATTAAAGGAATAGCTATAACAAGCCCAATTAAAGATAAAACTATATCCATCACTCTCTTTATTTTTTCATACCAGAATCTATTCTCTACAACAACAGTTGTATTCTTCCCAATATTACGTTGCACGTACATCTCAATATTTACAACCTCCATAATTTTAAAAACCTCCTTTGCCCCCCGCAAAGCACCCGCTTAACTCATTAGGAATAAGAACTCACTATTAAAATTACATCTTAAAAATAAAAATTATTGATATATGTCGTAATGCACATATTAATAGTAAGGAAACAGATTTTACTCACATAGTGTTACAACGACTTTCAAACAAGTAAAACCTTCCCCCTCCCCGCCTTAAAGCGGGTTTTACAAACCATTCTATGACCTCCCTCAGGAAACGTTTTGCGCCGAAACAGCAAAAGTCCCCTCGGGATTTTGTCCACATAACTCATTTAAATTTTACAATGTATATCAAAGTGGTGTCAATTATATTAATTTGCCAGATCAAGTTTCGGGCAACGGCCTGCTACAATAAACGCTCAAACACTTAAAAACCGGGCCCATTACCCCTTGCATCTGTCAACCAGGTGAGCGCCCAGGTCGATACGCTTCTCCTTCCCAAGAAACTGGATTCGCACCTTTACTCGTTTCTTTCGGGCGTCAAACTTTTCTATAATCCCTTCCAACCCCTTTAAAGGACCGCTTATGACGACGATACGCTCGCCTTCCTTGTACACTTCGGAGAAGCCTATAGTTTCTCCCTCCGATGTCAGCATAAGAATTACAGCCATCTCTTCATCCCTTATGGGTACCGGTTCAGATTCATCCTTTAAAACGCCGTACACCCTTGGCAGCTTCGACAGCTTATAATACACCTCTGTATCCATCACTGTTTTTACCAGGACATAGCCGGGAAATAACTTCTTGGTTATCTCATAGACCTTTCCCTGCCTTCTCTCTATGAGCTTCCTTTTGGGAATCAAAATCTCTATATTCTCATCAGGATACAGCACATTAATCAATCGCTCAAAGTTTTCTTCCTGACCTGTTTCGACAAAAATCGCGTACCATTTCATTTCCGATTCAACGTCCATATCCACAGCGATCCCCTCAACCCTTAGTATAAATTAACACAGATTAAAATCCGAATATCCTCATCCTAGGCTTATACCTTCTCGGGGGCTCTGTGGAAACCATCTTTCCTTCCAGTATATGATAAGGCGTAATGCCGACTATTCTTCTTACCTGTTCCTCATCCAGCCAACTTTTTAGCTGCTCGACAGCCCTCTTCACATAAGGCCCCCTTGTACCGTCTGAATGGGCGTCTGTGCCCAGCACATGCCCCATGCCGTGCGTCAGCAGTACACGGGCACACCGCTGTACTCGTTTCCCAAAAAGGCCGGTTATGCTGCCAGTATTGATCTGGCACAAACAGCCCAAATCCACCAACCGATAGAGTATATTCGGGTCGCGCATTATCGCAAGATTCCTCTCAGGATGAGCGATTATGGGTATGAAGCCCATGAGCCTGAGTTTGTATACAAAATCCTCGGCGTACAGCGGCACTTCCCCCATGGGGAGCTCTACCAAAATATAGGAGGTAGCGTTTATAGTTAACCTGTCCAGCCCCTCCACTTTAAGAAAGGCCGGGTCCATGAACACCTCTGCTCCCAAAAAAATATCGAGGTCCATCTGCTGAGCATCCAACACGCGCTGAAGCTGCTGTCTCTGGCGCTCAACACCCTGTACAAAAGCATCGATATTCTTTGCATCCAGGCAGTGCGGCGTGGCTACAATGGCATCTATTCCTTCCTTCACGGCCACAGCAGCCATAGAGAGCGCCTCACCTATGGAGCCTGCACCGTCATCGACCTCGGGCAGTATATGGCAGTGGAGATCCAGCATTACAGATTCATACCCTCGCTTCTCGAAATTGAAATACCGTCCACGGAAAGCGGTTGCTCCATAGTAACCCTTCGGCGCTTCTTCTTCCTACCGCTTTCATCGTAATAGTAATAATAATAGTAATAGTAGCCTCCACGTCGATCAACCGGGACGCCGTTTAGCACAACGCCCAGTATCCTGGCGTTCACCTTCTGCAGGCTGGCCTTGGCCTGGACAGCAGCATCAAATGTGGTCAGACCATACCCCGCCACCAGCACCACTCCGTCCACATACTGAGACAGCACAGCAGCATCGGTAACCGGAAGCACCGGCGGCGTATCAATAATAACCATGTCGTAGTCTTCCCGCACCTTATCCAGAAACTCCCTCATCCTTTTCGAACCGAGAAGCTCGGAAGGGTTGGGCGGCTTAGGACCACTGGTTATAATCTCTAAATTTTCCACCTCGGTCACATTGGCAATCTCGCTGTACTTAAGCCCTTCTACGAGGATATTGGTAAGGCCTTTTATATTTACCAAGCCAAACATCCTGTGAATAGCAGGTTTTCGCAGGTCACAGTCTATAAGAAGCACCCTGCGATTGGCCTCGGCCATAGCGATAGCCATGTTAGCAGCCGTGGTACTCTTGCCCTCGGCAGGTCCGCTGCTGGTCACCAGTATGACCTTTATTTTGCGGTCAGTGGATGAAAATTCAATATTGGTCCTCAAAATCCTGTAAGCCTCTGCGACAGGCGATTTTGGATCTGCATGAATTGCCAACCTTGTAGATTTCAACATCTATACACCTCACAAACCTTTTACTGTTCCTCATACATTGGAATAATGCCTAGCACAGGCAGCTCAAGATATTTTTCAATATCCTCGGACACCTTGATGGTATTATCAAGGTATTCTACGAGGAATACCACTCCCAATCCCAGCATAAGCCCCAGTACTCCGGCTATGGCTATATTAAGGAGCGGCTTTGGCTTAACCGGCTCCTGGGGAACCTTGGCCACATCGATAACCTGCACATTGTCCAGCTTCATGATATCGACGACTTCCCTCATGAAGACCTCGGCGATGGCATTGGCAAGGTCGGTGGCAAACGCGGGGTCTGTATCCTCCACCGTTATGCGTATGATCTCGGTCTCACCCTCTGAAGTTACAGTGATCTTTTTCCGCAAATCGGCAGGCTTTAATTCGAGCTGCAGCTTCTCAATGACCTTGTCCAAAACGCGGTCGCTCTTCGCGATCACGCTGTATGTCTTGACCAGCTTTTGGTTTGCCAGTATGTCGTTGTATTCGATGGTATTTGCCTGGCTGTTCTGAGTTTTACCCACCATAAGCGTTGTGGAGGTCTCGTATACCTCATCCAATAAAAAAAAGCTTACAACCGCACTTATCAGCACAGCCACTACAGTTATCATAACAATAAGGCCCAATCTTTTGCGAATAATTTCGAATAAATCTTTAAGCTCCATCTCTTCGCTTATAGCCATAGGCTCCACCCTTTCTCCATCCCATTGCCGTATTTCGAATTCATTATACCATAGTCGACAAAAAAAGGGAATATAAAGAGGTGGATTTTTCATCCACCTCTTTCCTATTCAATGTTATTCGATGTGATAAACCAGTGTAACCGTTGCACTGACCTCTATTTCCCCTTCAGATATGGGAACCGTCCAGGCAGCATCAGCGGCTTTTTGCGCACTTTCCCGCTCTACGTAGTCTCTCTGATACCGGTAAAGCTCGGGCGGTGCCGAACCCTCGTAGATAGCTGCTATACCCTTCAGCTTTACACCGGCCTGCTGGGCCATCACTTCAGCTCTTCCCTTAGCCTGGTCGACGGCCTTTTTTAAAGCTTCTTTGTAAGCTGCTTCCTGGTCCTTAAGTCCAAAGTATATGCCATAGGAATAGTTGGCCCCT
The DNA here is from genome assembly GCF_900115765.1 of Caldicoprobacter faecalis. NCBI lineage: Bacteria > Bacillati > Bacillota > Clostridia > Caldicoprobacterales > Caldicoprobacteraceae > Caldicoprobacter > Caldicoprobacter faecalis. The sequence continues at coordinate 15,522 of NZ_FOXR01000029.1, forward strand.
TCCTCGTGTACATTACTGAGCACCTCGCCCACTTTCTCAACATCCCGCACCGTAACCCTGACTGTATTGGTAACCCGGTATCCTTCCAGAACGCTTTTATTGTTTACATAGTTATACTGCGGAAAAACTTGATAATTGGAAGTCTGTATGTCTTTCTCCTCTATGCCCATTGCTTTTAATTTGTTTATTATTTTCTCCATGGTTTTGGCATTTTCCTGCTGGGCTGCTTTAGCATCCTTCAAAATAGTCTCCACTCCCACGTTGATATATGCCACATCAGGCTTTAACGTCACCTTATCGGTCCCCGAGACGGTGAGAATATTCTCCTTTACGTATACATTTTCAGGGTTAGTGACATTCACTACAGGAGTATCTTTAAGGAAAATAGCCCCGGCAGAGACACCCAAACATGCCACCATCATCACGATTATAACGGCAATCAAAAATTTATTGTTCATGGTTCGCTCTCCCATCTTCTTCAATTTTATCTACTCTTTTCTCAATTTTCGGCCTTAGCGCAGCCTTTGATCTCTTGACAATGCTCCACACGCCCCATGCCACGGCAGCCAGCACCACCAGATAGGGCACGGCGCTCACAATAAACACGGCCAGATCAGCAAACAGCTGGCCCAGGCGCTCCCAAGACTTTATAAAGCCGTTTACGATCCTATCGCCCCAGGTTATGGGCTCGGGCTCCTCCTTCTTGATCTTCCGCACCTCATATACATCGATGGAGACCCGCGAGTACTGCACCATGTTATCCCATTGCTTCAACGTGCCGGTGTAGTTTTCGATCTCGTAGCGCACGCGGGATAGCTCGCGCTCTAGCTCTATTATGTCCTGCAGTTTGTCAGCTTTGCTCAGCAAGGTGAGTAATCTCTCTTCCTGAAGCCTGAGTGACTTTAGCCTGGCCTCAACATCAAGGTACTGGCCGGTTATGTCCTCGCCCCTTATCTGCCTGCTGGTCACGTTGCCCAGCTCGACCATATCTCCTATAAACGAATCAAAAGACTTTGAAGGGACGCGTATCTCGAAGTGTGCCCTGCGGTTGGACACCTGGCCCTGGTAAGTGGGTTTGCCCTGGATCTCGGAGGACTCAATATATCCCAGATAGACGTTCACCCTTCCGATTATCTCATCCACCGTGCGGTCAAATTCTGTGGTTTCAAGGCTGAGGTAAGCCGAGCGTATGATCTTTCTCTCGGCTTCTGCCTGGGCGCCCGTCGAAGCCTGTGCAAACCCAGAGATCTGGACAGCCAGTTTATTTTGCTCTGATGCCCACTGGCTGTCGGAAAGCGCTGCGCTTTCGTCTGCCTTATCCTGCGCCTGCTCAGCCACTTCGGGTTCCATCTCACCTTTTACACCGGCGCCTGCACTGTTATCTGCAGCCCATTTGGCATCAGGTGCCATACTGTTGCTTGCGCTGTCGTAACCCTGGTAGCCAGCCTCCTCATTGGAGCCCGCCGGGTAGTCGGCCGTCCTCTGGGCAGCGTCATAAAGCGGCGGAGCTGCATCTTTGGTAGCCATTTCCCGCTCATACGCTCCTCCACCGCCCTCTAGCCCACTCATCACCAGCGCCACTCCAAAGACCAATACCACAGCGGCAGCCAGGCCGGCAACAACCATTCGGTTAACTCTCCACCCGATTTTTCTGACCATACCCGCACTCTCCTCCCCCTTCAACCTATCGATGAGACAGCTACAAAAGCCGGAAGGCAGTTCCACATCCTCCAGCCCAGCACACATCTCCCTTACTTTGAGAATGGCACTATATTCCTCCCGGCATCGAGGGCACTCGCTCAAATGCTGCTGCATCTCGGATATCAAAGAGCCATCCAGCATCCCATCTACATATGCCGATATATTTTCCCTGCACTGCCTGCAATCCATATCCCCTGCCCCCTTTCACCTGTACAGACGAAGGAAGAGGGAGAAAAGTTGCAAAAAACTGTGGTATAAATTAAAAATCGCTGACCTTCTCGATCTCAACCCGCGGCAGAATGCTTTCAAACCCATCGCGGGTACAAAGAAGGGTGCCCTCCCTCATCACCGACGCAGTGGCGGCCGCCACCCCATAGCGCAGCATGTCCTTCAAACCGGCTCCCTCCTTAAGCGCAAGGCAGAACCCCGCCACCATGGAATCGCCTGCTCCGGCCGTGCCCTTCACCTCCACAGCGATAGGGTGGGCGTAATATGCCTCGTTTTCGTCTATGATCATGGCCCCCCGGCTTCCCATGGACACCCCCACTATGCGCACCCCTTTTTCAATAAACCCTCTGGCAGCCCTTACTATTTCACTGTGGGTGGTAAGGGTTCTGCCCACCGCCTTTTCAAGCTCATACAGGTTGGGCTTTATCATGTAAGGCCGCGCTTTGAGGCCTTCAAGCAGCAGCTGGCCTTCGGCATCCAGCACGCAGATGACGCCTAACCTTCCTGCTCGCTCCATAAGGTCCTTGTATATGGATGTAGGCACTCCCCTGGGCACGCTTCCGCTGAAGACCATCATGCTGCTCTTTGCGGCGTATATGTCGATTTTGCCCATGAGCTCTTGGAGGTGCTGTGGCGAAACGGGATGGCCGCTCTCGTTGATCTCGGTGACCACGCCCTGAGATAGGTCAAACACCTTTAGGTTTACCCGCACCTCGCCTTCGACCTCCACAAAGTCGTAGGGTATACCCGCCCTGTCCAGCAGTTCCCTTATCATGTGTCCCCTTTCAGTGTAGTTAAAGCCTGTGCAAAACGCCTTTTGGCCCAGCTGATGCAGCGCCACGGCCACGTTTATGCCCTTGCCGGCCGCGTCCGTGCGGCTGTCTATGATCCTGTTCAGCCCGCCGTAGATGAATTTCTCCACAGTAACCATCCTATCAATACACGGATTGAGCGTAACGGTTGTTATCATAACGGGTGTTCCTCCTCAAACCTCAACTTTTTTCACAACATAATTAAAAACCGGGCAGCCTTTGCAGGGCGCCCGGTTTTTTAAAAGGCTATTCTCCCTGTGCCTCACGCCTGGCCTGCTCCACGATTTTGGCGCTTATGTTGGCCGGCACCTCCTCATACCGCACAAAGGTGAGCTTGAAGCTGCCGCGGGCCTGGGTCATGGAGCGCAGGTCGGTGGCATAGCGGAACATCTCGGCAAGGGGCACCTCGGCATCCACCTTTTGCAGCCCGTTCCCCAAGGGCGTCATGCCCAGTATGCGACCGCGCCTGCGGTTCAAATCGCCTATAATGTCGCCCATATATTCATCGGGTATTATGACTTCAGCGTGCATGATGGGTTCAAGCAGTACGGGATCGGCCTGCTCCAGCTTCTTGTAGGCCAGGTATGCGGCAATCTTAAACGACATTTCAGAGGAGTCCACCGGGTGATATGAACCATCGTAGAGGGTAGCCCTTATTCCCACCATGGGGTATCCAGCCAGCACGCCCTTTTGCATGGCCTCGATCAAACCCTTTTCAACCGCGGGTATATACTGGCGCGGTACAACGCCACCCACTATCTTGTCGACAAACTCAAACCGCTGTTCATCTGGGTTGGGCAGCGGCTCAAACTCGATCCATACATGGCCGTACTGTCCGTGTCCGCCCGTCTGCTTCTTGTGCTTGCCTTCTGCCTTTATGGATTTGCGAATGGTCTCACGATAGGGCACTTTGGGCTCTTTAAATACCGCATTCACTCCGAATTTATTTTTCAAACGGCTGGCAATCACATCAAGATGCACTTCTCCGGTTCCTGAGATGAGGGTTTCGCCCGTTTCAGTGTTTTGCTCAATCCTGAAGGTGGGGTCTTCTTCCATGAGCCTGTTCAAACCTGTGAAAACTTTTTCCTCTTCTCCTTCTTTTTCTGCGTTAACCGCCATTGAAATGGAAGGTTCGGGGAATTGAAAACCTTCATATACGATGGGATATGCCGGATCGCAAAGTGTGTCACCTGTGGCTGTATTTTGAAGCTTGGCAAGTGCGCCTATATCGCCCGCCGTCAATTTGTCCACCGCGATCTGCTTTTTGCCTCTCAGGATGTATAGGTTTCCGGTCTTTTCGCCCTTTTCCTTGTTTGCATTGTACAGGTTCATTCCGTTTGTGAGCTCTCCAGACATGACCTTGAAGAGCGAGAGCTTGCCTACGAAGGGGTCGACGATGGTCTTAAACACGAAAGCTGAGAAAGGCTGTGAAGCATCGACTTTCCGCTTTTCCACCTTGCCCGTCTTGACATTGGTCACCGAAACCTCCGGCCGCTCGTCAGGCGCCGGAATATATTTTATGAGGCTGTCCATCAATATATCAACGCCGGCATTGGTGAGGGCCGAACCGAATAGCACCGGCACTATGTCTCCGTCGACAACGCCTTTGCGTATGGCCGCTTGAATCTCCTCTTCGGTCAGCTCTTCTCCCTCAAAGTACTTCTCCATCAGCTCTTCGCTGGTCTCAGCCGCGGCCTCTACCAGGCGCGTCCGAACCGATTCTATTGTGTCCGACATGTCATCAGGGATACTCACCTCTTTGAGACCCTTATCGGTAAACTCCCAGGCCTTCATCTTGACCACGTCTACAAGCCCGGCAAACCTGTCGCCCTTCATGATGGGTACCTGGAGGGGAGTGATACAGGTTCCGTACTTACCCTCAAGCTGCTCGAGAACCTTTTCATAGTGCACGTTCTCCCGGTCCATCTGGTTGACGAAGATCATAATGGGTAAGTCGTATTCCTTGCAGTAGTCCCACGCCTTTTCAGTGCCAACCATCACGCCCGATACCGCGCCAACCACAATGACGGCCCCATCCACCACACGCAAGGCCTCGATCATTTCGCCCACAAAATCGAAGTAACCTGGTACGTCTATGATGTTTATCTTATGGCCATTCCATTCAAATGGCGCTAAAGCGGCGTTGATGGATATCTTTCTCTTTATCTCCTCGGGATCAAAATCGGTAGTGGTGGTGCCATCCTCGACCCGGCCAAACCGGTCGACGACCCTGGCATTGAAAAGCATGGCTTCGGTTAGAGTGGTCTTACCTTCTCCGCCGTGGCCTATCAGCCCAACGTTGCGGATGTTACGGGTTGCATAACTGTTCATCAACATTCCCCCTTATCTAGCTTATTCGTTTTCATTTTTGTGCCCCTTTAAGAAGTGCATACCTTGAAGTGAAACTACTACAGATATTTCTGCATCAAGTACAAATATCCTCTTTTATTGTATCATACTTTTGTTAAAAACTTAATATATTTGGGAAAATAATATTTTTTAAGGCCAATTTTTTGGCCCGGCCGTCCTTGACTTTTATTGCAAGTGAAGTTACAATTTTTAAAATATCAACAATTCCGGAGGCAAGGGTATCATCCCGCCGCCTTATAAGGAGGCTCGGCCATGCAAACCATAATCGTTGACCTCCAAGAAAGGGCATATCCCATACATATCGCTCCCGAGGGATGGGAGGCTCTGCCCCATGCCATAGACGGAACCATCAAGGGCAAGAAGGTCATGGTGGTGTGCGACGAGAACACACACCGCCTGTATTACAGCCCTGTAAAATCGATGCTAGAGGCCAAAGGATATACGGTATACCAGGCCGTCGTACCCCCCGGCGAGGCCAGCAAGAGCTTTGAACAGGCGCAGGCCCTTTACACCAAAGCGCTGGAGGCAAACCTGGACCGCTCATCCACCATTGTGGCCCTGGGCGGAGGGGTGGTAGGCGACCTGGCAGGCTTTATCGCCGCCACATACATGCGTGGCATTGGGTTTATCCAGATACCCACCTCACTTCTTGCCCAGGTGGACAGCAGCGTGGGCGGGAAGGTGGCCATAAATCATCCTTTGGCCAAAAACATAATAGGGGCGTTTTATCAGCCTCGTATGGTGTTCATAAATCCTCGTACCTTGAGCACGCTTCCGCCACGGGAGTTTGCAACCGGAATGGCCGAGCTCATAAAACACGCGTTCATAGCCGATGGCGACTTTATAACATGGCTGGAGCAAAACATGGAAGCGCTGCTCTCTTGCGATGTACAGGCACTTACCCATGCCCTTTATCGCTCATGCAGCATCAAAGCCAGGGTGGTGGAACAGGATGAAAGGGAAGCCGGGCTGAGGATGATACTCAACTTTGGCCACACCATAGGCCACGCCATTGAGTCGGCCACCGGGTATTCGAAATACACCCACGGCGAAGCGGTGGCGATGGGCATGGTGTACGAAGCCAAAATAGCCGTGCACAGGGGATTGATAGGGCGGGAGTATGTGGAGCGCCTGTCATCGTTGCTGGAAAGGGCCGGGCTGCCCACCAGACTCGAGGCAGCAGACTGGGGCCTCATAATCCAGCGGATGGCTTACGATAAGAAGAACGTGGACAGCCGCATAGTCTTCGTGCTTCCCACAGGGTACGGCAAAGTAGAAGTGTTCAAAGACGTTGCAATGGACGAGGTCAGGTGGGCGCTGACTGGCCGGGAGAAAAAGGAGGGAAAGTGATATGGTAAAGCACAGAAAGACGGTTGAAACCCTTGAGCCCTACAGGCCGGGCAAGCCCATAAGCGAGGTCAAGCGCGAGCTGGGCCTTACCGACGTCATCAAGCTGGCTTCCAACGAAAATCCGCTGGGGTGTTCGCCCAAGGCCGTTGAGGCGCTCATCAAATGGACAAATGAGGTATCGCTTTATCCAGACGGCAACTGCACCGAGCTCAGAAACGCCCTGGCAGAGAAGTTTAAGCTGGACCCGGGGCAGTTCCTGTTTGGCGCAGGGTCGGATCAAATTCTGGAGATAATAGCCCAGACGTACATCAACCCCGGTGATAGCACCATCACGGGCTGGCCGTCCTTCTCGAGGTACGAAGCGGTAACCCGCATAATGGACGGCAACATAATACGCGTGCCGCTGACCCGGGATTACCGTTTTGACCTCGATGGCATTTTAAACAGCATAACCGACACCACCCGCATTATCTGGGTGTGCAACCCCAACAACCCTACCGGCACAATCATCACCGCCGAAGAGCAAAAGGCATTTCTGAAGAAGGTGCCCAGGCATGTGCTGGTGGTGCTGGACGAGGCCTACTATGAATATGCCCGCGGCGGCGACTACCCCGAGAGCACGGCACTGCTTGACGAGTACGACAACATAATCATCCTCAGGACCTTCTCCAAGGCCTACGGCTTGGCCGGGCTGCGCATAGGATACGCCATCTCCAATAAAGAAATCATAGAGCTCCTCAACAGGGTGCGCGGGCCGTTCAACGTCAATGCCGCTGCACAGGCCGCTGCCCTGGCAGCACTGGGTGACCAGGAGTTCGTCCAAAGAAGCGTGCAAAACAACGAAGAAGGGAAGAGGTGCCTCTATCAGGCCTTTGAGGAGATGGGGCTTGAATACATCCCAACCCATACCAACTTCATCATGGTCAATGTGGAGAAAAACAGCGTGGAGGTGTTCAAGGCCCTGCTTCAAAAAGGGGTCATCGTCCGCTCGGGAGATATATTCGACATGGACAACTGGCTCAGGGTCACAATCGGCACCCCTGAACAGAACAGGCGATTCATCGAGGCTTTAAAAGAAGTGCTACAGCGGTAAGAAGTGTTTCAGCGGTGAAGTTTTTGCCAAATGACTTCCTGCAACTTTATCGGCAACCTTGCTCGCTATCTGCGGGCATCAGCGGCAAATACCCTTCAGCGTCAACTGCTAAAGATAAAGCAGCAAAGCCGCGGTTTGAAGGAAGCCGCGCGTCAAACCTGCATCTCAAAGCCTCGCGTCAAAACTGCGGCTTAACAAAGCCACCTGTCGGCTTGGACAAAGTTGCAGTTCAGGGGCGCACGAGAATATGTATAAAATATGAGCACAGCCGTATGGTAGCACGGTAGTATGGCAAAAACATTATTGCTTTTAACACATTTTAAAACGGGAGGATGGGTAGTATGGTTATCGTCATGAAGCCTGACGCCACCGAGGAACAGGTCAGGCAAATCGAGGCGCTGCTCAAAAAGCTTGGCCTGGGCGTGCATATATCGGTGGGTACCGAACGCACCATAATAGGGGTAATAGGCGATAAGCGGGTACTAGCCGACACTCCCCTGGAGCTCATGCCGGGGGTGGATCGCCTGGTCCCCATAGTAGAATCGTTCAAGCTGGCCGGGAAAACCTTTAAACCCGAACCGACGGTAATTCGCATCAAAGACGTGGCCATAGGCGACAAAAAGATCGTCATCATGGCAGGTCCGTGTGCCGTTGAAAATTACGACCAGATCATGCAGACGGCAAAGTTTCTCAAATCCAGAGGGGTTCAATTCTTAAGAGGCGGCGCGTACAAGCCGCGCACTTCGCCCTACTCCTTCCAGGGGCTGGAGGAAGAAGGATACCGGCTGCTGGCCGAAGCGGCCAGGGAAACCGGGCTCCTTGTGGTATCCGAGGTCATATCCCTGGCATCCCTAGAACAGGCTGTAAAATATGTGGACGTGGTGCAAATCGGCGCTCGCAACATGCAAAACTTTCAGCTGCTGCGCGAAGTGGGCAGGATGAAAATACCGGTAGTGCTAAAGCGCGGGCTGGCTTCCACCATAGAAGAATGGTTAAACGCCGCAGAATACATCATGAACGAGGGCAACTACAACATAATACTGTGCGAGCGGGGAATACGCACCTTTGAGACATACACGCGCAACACCCTTGACCTCAGCGCCGTTCCGGTTATAAAAGATATAAGCCATCTGCCCATAATCGTCGACCCCAGCCACGGCACCGGAAAGTGGAAGCTGGTCACCCCCATGAGCCGTGCTGCCATTGCCGCCGGTGCCGATGGCTTGATGATAGAGGTTCATCCGGAGCCAAAATGCGCTCTGTCGGATGGCCCTCAGTCCTTGAACCTCGAAACCTTCGAGGCGCTGGTCCAAGAGGTTGCCAAGATAGCCAGCGCTGTCGGCCGGGAGTGGTGATGTTGTCAGGCACGGAAATAAAAACCATAAGCATTGTGGGACTGGGGCTTATAGGCGGTTCGCTGGCCAAGGCCATTCGCCACAGCCACCCGGACTGGCAAATCACGGGAACGGATATCGAGGAAAAGCATTTGGCTTTGGCGCTGAAGGAAGGGGTAATGGACAAGGGGACCACCAGTCTTGAGGAGGCCGTGTACAATGCACAGGTGATATTCGTATGCGCGCCGGTAGGTGCCATACCCGGCTTAATCAAAGAAATTGCCGCCCATGCCCCTGCCGGCGCCATAATCACCGACACCGGCAGCACAAAGGAAGCCATAGTGCGCACCGCAATGGAATGCCTCCCTCCCGGCGTATTCTTCGTGGGTGGGCATCCCATGGCCGGCACCGAGCATTCGGGCTATGCCGCCAGCATACCACACCTGTTTGAAAATGCCTACTACGTCCTCACCCCCCTTCCTTCTACTCCCGCCTGGGTAATAAATCGTTTGACATCCCTTCTCTCATCCATAGGCGCCATTCCTCTGGTCATGGACCCGCAGCTTCACGACAGGATAGTGGGGGCCATAAGCCACCTCCCCCATGTGGTGGCATCAGCGCTGGTCAACGCGGTGCAGGAGATAGACGACCCACAGCACTTCAAGGAAAGGCTGGCCGCCGGGGGATTCAGGGATATAACCCGGATTGCGTCATCCAGCCCGCAGATGTGGCGCGACATATCGCTTTCAAACCGCCAGCGGCTTGTGGAGCTCATCGAGAGCACCGTCCGGCACCTGAATGCGTTTTGCAAATATCTGGATGAGGGCAGCGCAGATGAAATAGAAGACTTCTTCTGGAGGGCAAAGAAGTTTCGCGACAGCCTCCCCCGCCTGCAGAGCCAGGTATTGCTCCCCTACCACGATCTGTATGTGGACATACAGGACCGTCCTGGCATCATCGGTGAGATAGCCACCCTGCTGGGGCAGCACAGCATAAACATAAAGAACTTGCGCATAATCAACAGCCGCGAGGACGAGCCGGGAGGCTGTCTTGTGCTGTCGCTGGCAGATGCGGTATCGCTGGAAAAAGCTCGCCAGGTGCTGACCGAAGAAGGGTATAAGACGTATGTGAAATGAGGCAAGTTGAAAGGAGGCAATCATGAAGATCACCATAACACCCGCCAGACGACTTGCCGGAGAAATCCGTGTCCCGGGCGATAAATCCATCTCCCACCGCTCCATAATGCTGGGCTCTATAGCCAGGGGCGACACGTACATCACCCATTTTCTTATGAGCGACGACTGTTTGAGCACCATACTGGCATTCAAGCAGATGGGAGTGCCCATAGAGATAACCGGTCCAGAAACCGTTACAGTTAAAGGGCAGGGCTTGCGCGGCCTTAAAGCCCCAAACGCGACCATAGACGCCGGTAACTCCGGTACCACCGCCCGATTGCTTGCCGGCCTTCTCTCGGGGCAAAGCTTCAGCAGCACCATAACCGGGGATGAATCGCTGCGCAGGCGTCCCATGGACAGGGTGATCATCCCATTACGCAAAATGGGCGCTGATATATCCGGCGTACAGGACAGGTACCTTCCCCTGTCAATCAAGGGCGGCACCCTCAAGGGCATCCAATACCACATGCCGGTGGCCAGCGCTCAAGTTAAGTCCTGCTTGATATTGGCCACGCTGTATGCCGATTCCCCCAGCCGCATATATGAGCCCACATCCTCCAGGAATCACACAGAGCTTATGCTGCAGGCCTTTGGCGGCAGGCTGGACATAAACGGCAACGAGATAACCGCCTACCCCGCCGACCAGCTGTACGGCCAGCAGGTCCACGTCCCGGGAGATATATCGTCGGCCGCTTTCTTTATAACAGCCGGGCTGCTGGTTCCAAATTCTACCATAATATTAAAGGGGGTAGGGCTAAACCCCACCCGCACCGGGATCCTGGAGGTCTACAAAGAAATGGGCGGCAGCATCGCCATCGAGAACGTCTCAACCTCAGGAGGAGAAAAGATGGGAGATATCATCGTGAATACCTCCCATTTGAAGGGCACCGTAATAGGCGGCCAGCTCATTCCCCGCCTCATCGATGAGATACCCGTCATAGCCCTGGCCGCTACCCAGGCTGAAGGCACCACCACCATAAAAGATGCGCAGGAACTCAAGGTAAAAGAATCAGACCGCATAGCCACCGTGGTGGATATCCTGTCCCGTCTGGGAGCCAGCATTGAAGCCACCGACGACGGCATGGTCATACACGGGCCAACACCCCTCAAGGGGAACGCGGTGGACAGCTTTGGCGACCACAGGCTGGCCATGATGGCAGCCATCGCAGGGCTTATCGCCCGGGGCGAAACTACCATAAGCGGCTGGGAATGCGTGAATATATCATTCCCAGGGTTTTATGATATGCTGAAAAAGCTGCAGAATTAGCGATACAGATATACGCAGGTACACGCGCGTCTTTAATGAACGCATCCTTCACAACTTCACAAGCCTATGCTAATAAGCCTATCAGCATAAGCTTACGCTGATAAGCTCACTAGGCAACCTCACGCACACGGGTATGCAGCTGAACTCATTGCTCGCCTTTTCAAGACAGCTCTGCCCTGTACTTGTCCATGAGAACCCTAAAAAGCTCGGCAGGTGTAGGAGGAGTATAGGTTATGGCGTTGGCACCCGCCTCGATGGTGGCCATTATGGTATCCTCATTTGGCCCACCTGTGGCTATGATGGGTACAGTGGGCAGCTGATCCCTTATTCTCTTTACTATATCCACCGTCTTGCGAGCCCCGGAAACGTTGAGAATGGTGGCCCCCGCCTCCACGCGCGCTTTAAAATCGGTATTCTCCGATACCACCGTCACGACAATGGGAATATCAATGGTCTCCCTCATAGCCCTTATGATCTCGTTGGGCGTTGGGGCGTTTACCACAACGCCAATGGCTCCCTTAAATTCTGCATCCAAAGCCAGATTTACCACCCTCTTGCCGGTGGTTGTCCCTCCTCCGACGCCGCAAAAGACGGGCACATCGGCCGCCATCATGATGGCCTGAGTGATGGCGGGCTGAGGCGTGAAGGGATACACCGCTATGATGGCGTCGGCGTTGATGTTCTTTATGACCGCGACATCGGTGGTAAATGCCAATGAACGAATCGTTTTGCCGAATATCCTTATACCGCTTGCCTGTTGAATGCACTCCGGCACCTCAATCATGTGCTGCCTTAAAGTCCCTCTTATTTCAGGAACATACCTTTCCATAACATCTCTCCTTTTCTAATCTTATATCATATTTAAACCCTGTCAACACCAACAGTACTGCCCAGCTGGCCATAGAGCCAACATAATGATGCCCACACTCGACTTCATCCCATGGATTTCTCCTATATCCATCATACCGCTTACAGACAGCTTTAACAAGCGTTAACCCTTGATCGACAAGCCTTCATATATCAGATGTGCAGCTACTTGATATTCTATTCCTGTCCATACCTTATCACTTGAACTTCGTTTTTTTGTGGCCTTGTCCAAAAATACAACATAAACATACCGCACCGGACTGGCCTTAGGGGGCAAGCATACCCCCTATATGGCATTCAATATGGTAGCCACACCCTGGTGCATTTCCTTTCCGCTGCCGGCTATCCTCAGCAAAACTATCAATGCAATGACCACAGCCAGCAGTACAATTCCCCAAATGATAATGTCTTTTTTAAAGAAAAACACCCGCACATCCTCCACCCCCTAATCTAAAGGTATGCGGGGGAGGCTAATTTTAGAATATACATTAATATTACCACCGCAAATTTGTACAGCATGATAGAGTAACTTTATCTACGCCAATTCAAAGCACAGACTTTTTTGCAGCTGGCCACACAGTTCAATGTGTAATATTTTTGCAACATTGAACGAAAACTATTCCTAGTAGTATGCGGCAGCATTATTGACAAGGAGGAGTAGCTAAACTTCATGGAACAGTCCAGGCTAAAGGAGCTATTGCTGAGGATCGAAGCATTGCGTAAGTGTATGAATGAGCTCATATCACAAAACGAGCTTCAGGATGCAAAAATCCTTGAAATAAGCAGACAGCTTGACGAGCTGTTGTTAAAATATTATGAAATTATCAAAAACAAGCAATAAACTTTTCTCCTGCCAGATTCACGGCTTCAAGGATTTCCGGTTTCAATACAAATCTCCTTATGGCTGTTTCTCTATCATTGGCACGAACCGCACATGGCATATCGGCTCTTTGTTTAACCTGCCATCGACTTTCGTGATGCGGTAAAGCATTTGCACGCTGTGCTCAGGGCCAACCGGTATCACCATCCGCCCTCCCTCGGCCAGCTGGTCTATGAGAGCCTTTGGTACGCGCTCGGGAGCACAGGTGACCATTATGGCATCGTAGGGAGCATGCTCTTCCCACCCGTCAAAGCCATTCCCTATTTTATAGTGAATATTTGTGTATCCCAGGGATTTCAAAATTTCCTTTGCCCGCTCCTGCAGGGGCTTTATCACCTCAACGGTGTATACCTCTTTGGCCAGGCGTGCCAGAAACGCGGTCTGGTATCCCGAACCGGTACCGATCTCAAGCACCTTTTCATGGCCTTCAAGCATCAAAAGCTGCGTCATATACGCAACCAGGGAAGGCTGAGAGATGGTCTGGCCAAACCCTATGGGCAGTGGAGCATCCAAAAACTCGTCATCCTGATAGGCCTCTCCAAGGAACCGCCTTCTTGGGATCGAGTTTAGCGCATCCCACACCCTGTCATCGGTTATCTCAGGCATGTATTCCCTCCTCCACGCCATGCTGGTACCTCCTTATCTTTATCATCGCCCCTTTCTTGCTATTTTATCACAAAATCTTGCTTACCAGCATCCCCTGCAATATTCTAGTTTATCAGCAGTCCCTCCAATATCTTCTTAGCATTGACTTGCGCCGTTCAAACCTACAATTTAAAGTTGAAGTTCAAAGTTGAGTATTTGCTAAAATTTCCCTAAAATATGCAAGAGCTTCTTCCCCATAAACCTTCTACGGAATGAAGATGAATCGGTAAAAATATGATAAAATATTTCCTGGGGAATAAAAGCAGCTGGCAAGTCTGTTAGGGAACAGACAGCCGCCATCGAGATGCATGAATATTCTACAATAGATACATGAAGCCATGCCGAATTTTCAGGAAATTACTGCTTTTATGGAATGCACACCGGCGATTTATGGATTACAAAATCAATGCTGCAATTAATATCAGTGAGTTTAAGGGAGCTTAAACCGATGAAGCCAAAAAAATCCATAAAATCATACATATACGAAAGGGATGGGCGCAGGTGCCGCTTTTGTGCCAAACACCTTCAGTTTCATCAGGCCAGCCTGGACCATTACCTGCCCAGGAGCAAAGGCGGCACCAACGACATATTCAATCTAATACTAAGCTGCAAGAAATGCAACAAGCTTAAAAAAAGCTCCATCCCCCCCGATTTTGAACAGGTCATGATAGAACTCTTTAAAACCGGCGTGAGGGATGGAGTGATAAGGGCATCGCTTCCTCAATTTTCGACCGATGAGATAAAAAGCCTGGTAGAAAGCGTGGACAGGCTGGAAGCGATAAACAGGTACGTGGTGTTTCAGAGTAAAACGCATCGCCTGTACGTCAAAGATAACCGCATCATAAAGGTTGTACATATCGGTACCCAGACCAGCGCTTTTCTTTAAAAGACCTCTTCAATATAGTATTCCTGGGTGCCCAATCCCCTCTTTTCCAACTCCCTCAGCTGAACAAAGGGGTCTTTCCTGTGTATACGTTCAAACAGATGGCCATGGGTTCCCAGTTCCATACCCTGAGGAAGTCCGGATGGAATGAGGTCCTCTACCTTGATGGCATCCAGCGAAGCCTTTTCAATGGCGACGATATCCTGCGAAGCAAATACACCTATATCAGGCACCAGTGAAGGAGTGGTAAGCCCCCAGCAATCGCACAGTATGGTTATATTTGTGAGGAAATTGATGTAAAACACGTGTCCTGGTTCAAACGTCTTCAGCACCTCATCGGTACAAAGGGCCATTCCCTTCTGGAAATCCTCATACCTGTTGGCGTCCATTTTGATGGCGCCAGTGGGACATACCTTCACACAGTGCTGGCAAAACGTGCAGTTGTGGAAAAACACCCTATACTTTCCATTCTCATCAAAACTGTTGGCATCGTGGTTGCAGTTTCTAATACATGCTTCACAGTGTATGCACAGGTTTTCTTCCCAGGTGATCCCGCCTTCAAGGCCGTGGATCTGTTGCCTTGTTCGATCAGTCACACAGCCCATGGCGATGTTTTTGCAGGCCCCTCCATATCCACAAGCTCCATGGCCTTTAACGTGCGAAAGATTGATCATAACTTCGGCGTCGTGTATGTAACCCCCAATATCTACATTTTTAAAGGTCTTGAAGTCTACTTGTTTTTCATAATAATACTTTCCCAGCAATCCACATACAGGCACGATAGGCACTCCAAGATATTCTTCGGTATAACCCCTGCTCCTTGCGCCGGAAACCACCTGATCAGTTATGTACACCTTTGCCCCATACTCAAGCAACTTATCCACCAGGATTTTGACAAACAGAGGATGAATGGTGGAATAGCCGATGTTTCGTCCAAGGTGCATTTTTATGGCCGTCCATTTCCCCTTTACAACATCCTGCATGCCCATCCGGTCAATAAGCCTGCCAAACTTGGCTGGAAGCGTTACATCGGCATCAAACTTATCGTATTTCACAGACGCAAACAGCACTCTTGCCCCCATAGATCTTTCCTGGTCATCTAAACTGTACAAAACTGCACAAGTTTAGACGGCTGGGGTATTTCTTACCGCCTTTCAAGTTGTCCCACCCCCAGCAGGCGGTATTTGGGACAACCATAGCCCCTGCCCCAAGAAGCAGGAACTCACGCCCTTAACCGGGTCTCCCCACTTGCCCTGAGTACATCACCCTCCTCAGGGCAGAGACATCTCTTAATACCCTCTCAGGAGAGAGTGGCGTCACCACCGCTACCTTGAGAACTCGCCAGAGTCTGTAGCTTCCGCTACAGGCACCAAGACTTGTTCCATACAGAGGTCTTGATTCCTCCCCTGGCTCACTCCCAAGGCTTTGTATAAACTTTTTAACCCTGTCTATTTCTCTCAAACGTTTCTTCCTCAACTGTTTATTCTTAACCGTTTTCTTTACATGCTCTTTCAATCCCTCTAATTCCCCAGCATCTAAATGCTCTACAATTGCCATATACCCTTCGGGAATCTGCTATTTTAGTCCAAGCCCTCTCCTCGCTATTACATACGACGCCGCTTCGTCCTTGCTTATCATATACTGCGGCGTATATTTTAAAAGCCCTATCACTGATGTATATGCAGGATCAACCTCTATAACCTGTATACTCATATATCTCAATCCTTGTGTTGAGATTCCCTTTCTTGCTCCTGTCACCTCTTGAATAAAGATTGCCTTTCCTTCTCTCTTGCCACTCCTGTTTTAACTTCTTGTATGCTTTCCCGTTTATGTGCCGTTTCTTGAGCTTATCAAACAAACTCCTGCCCCCAAAAATAACCTTGCTGGGGTTTTCGTCCTTTTCTCTGCAAGACTCTAAAACGCTCTTTGCCTTCATTATCGCATCATCTACATACCTCGAATTTAAATTAAAAACCCCCTGTAGTTCTCTTTTT
>NZ_FOXR01000030.1:0-28437 GCF_900115765.1 Caldicoprobacter faecalis
ATGGTTAGTGATTTTTGGATATCTATATCATACAGGATTTCTCACTATGGTTCTATAATTTTTTGGGGTGTTGCATTTAATTTTACAACGAACCTTCTCAAAAGAGATTTAAATGAAGTTTTGCTTAAATACAGATTAAAGGATTATTCTACTTTTTGTAAAATAAAAAATTCTATTGAGAGTAAGCTTGAAGGTGGAGAGTTTGACAAATTAAAAAAAGAAGTAGAAAAACTAAAAAAAATAGTTCAAGAAGGTAAAATGAGCCTTTATTACACACAATTATTAAAACAACTCCTTTTTTTGGTAGAATCCATTATTGAAAAAACCGTCAATGATGATTATAAAAAAGCTTTAGAAAAATTGATAGAAGCAATGAAAATTACTGTACCGGATTTTTCTCTTTCCAACTATACTTCCTTCGTATACAGCAGTATGGAAATTAGGATACTGATGAACATAGCCCTTATAATTGAAAAAAAAGAATCACCTGAAAAATGCATAAAAATGTTTCTATTCTGTCTGGAATCACTTGAGCAAGATAATATAGAAGAAAGAGTTAGAATTTACTACAATCTTTCTTACTCTTTCCACCTTCTTTCTGACTACAACAAAGAGCTTTACTATGCGGATTTAGGAATAAAAACCTGTGTAAAAAACAGAACTTTAAATGGGTTAGGCCTTTTATACTTTAGAAAAGGAATTGCTGAATATCATCTTAAAAAAGAAAATTACATAGATTCTCTTTTAAAAGCCATACATCTTTTTGAAATCTTAGGTCATGAAAAATTAAAACAAATGGCTATAGAAAATTGCAGGAAATTTTATAACATTGAGTTGACATCATTTATAGCAAAACCCC
This sequence comes from Caldicoprobacter faecalis, assembly GCF_900115765.1. Taxonomy (NCBI): domain Bacteria; kingdom Bacillati; phylum Bacillota; class Clostridia; order Caldicoprobacterales; family Caldicoprobacteraceae; genus Caldicoprobacter; species Caldicoprobacter faecalis. The sequence goes on from NZ_FOXR01000030.1 coordinate 860, forward strand.
GATAAAAACAAGACGTATCGCTTTTTTCATTATCTTTCCTAAACTTTACTTGTTTTTTAAACTACATATTTACAAAGGAAGAGCAAATCTTTTTTGAAAAAGACATCTAATACAAAGTATAGACAAGATTTAATGACAGTGCAACCAAGAGAAAAGAAAAATCAAGAGGGACCTTTCGACGTTGTCGTCAAAGGCCCCTCAAAAAGGACTCGCCACCTAAGGCATGAGCACCTGGATATGCTTAAAAGCAATATCCTGTGGCAAGTCCTTGTAGTCTTATTATATGCAGCAAAATCGAAAATACACATGGTAATATTTGTAGAATGTTAATGTACATTGAACATCATTTAAGCGCAACATCGGGCATTTGCATTTCATACCTAAAAACATACTCTCCAGACCCTATTTCCACTTTCACACCATTATCAACTGTCTCGTGCTCTAATATTCCTTCTGCCTCCGTCAATCTTTTGCCGCTCTCATAAACCGCGTCAGGTTTAGCAAACAGCAACACCACTGTAGCAGTGGTATTGTGAGGCACACATACCGATATTTCCATACAGCCGTCCTGTATCCTCCACTCAGTTTTGATCTTTCCGTACATCGACTTTAGCTCGGCCTTTGCATAGGTCAACCCTTCACCCAGCGTTGGCCTGATGTATATATGCTTATACCCGGGCCTTTCTTCATCCGTATCGATCCCCGCTACCACTCTGTAAAGCCAATCTCCAATGGATCCATAGGCATAGTGGTTGAAAGAGTTCATGTCGGGACTCCAGAAAGAGCCGTCCGGCTTAATTCCATCCCAGTGCTCCCAAATTGTAGTTGCACCCTTGGTCACCTGATACAACCATGATGGATAATCGGTCTGCAAGAGCAGTTTGTAAGCCACGTCGCTGTAGCCGTTCTGGCTCAACACATGGCATAGATAGGGCGTGCCCACAAAGCCCGTGGTCAAATGGTATTTATTTTTCTTGATGTAGTCCACCAGCGTATCGATGGTGCGCTTGCGGTCCTTTTCTTCTACAAGATTGAACATAAGCGCCAGCACATGAGCGGTCTGGGTGGGAACCGCCAACCTGCCGTTTGGCGTCACAAACTCCTTCCTAAAGGCATCCACTATATTGGCATACAGCTTTGAGTATTCTTCTACATCCTCGGTCTTACCGAGAACTTTGGCGGCTTTCACAAGCAGGCTTGTGGAATACGCATAAAAAGCCGTGGCAATAAAATCAGTTGCGGTGGCTCCTACATAGCTTCCCTCTTTTGCGTCCAGCCCCAGCCAGTCGCCAAAATGAAAACCGGTATTCCATAAGTACTCATTATCCCCCTGCTTCCTTATATATTCCACCCAGGCCTTCATGCTGTCATACTGCTCCTCAAGGATTCTCTTGTCCCCATAGCACAAATACACCGTCCATGGGCATATGACGGCGGCATCTCCCCATGCAGCCGAAGAATGATGGTCATCGCCCAGGACATTTGGAATCACAAAAGGCACTCCACCATCGCTCAGCTGATCAGCCTTCAAATCCTTAAGCCATTTTGTAAAGAAAGAAGCCACATTCATATTAAAGCAGGCAGTTCTGATAAACACCTGTGCATCTCCAGTCCAGCCAAGCCGCTCATCCCTTTGAGGGCAATCGGTCGGAACATCGAGAAAATTACCTCTTTGCGACCACAAAATATTTTGCTGAAGCCTGTTAACCAAAGGATTTGAGCATTCAAAACTGCCAGTTGGCTCCATATCCGAATGCACTACCATTCCCACAAAGTCGTCAAGCGAAGGCTGACCCGGATATTCCACCAGCTTTACGTATCTAAACCCCTGGAATGTAAAATGCGGTTCAAATACCTCTCTTCCAACGCCCTTTAATATGTACTCAATCGTCTGTTTGGCGCTCCTTAAGTTTGCAGTATAAAAGTTGCCATCTTTGTCTAACACTTCGGCATGCTGCAGCACCACCTTGCTCCCAGCCGGTCCTTCTACCGCAAAACGCACCCAACCCACCATGTTCTGCCCCATATCCAAAACCGTCTCACCAGCAGGAGTTGTTAAAATGGCTACAGGCTTAATCTGCTGAACGATACGAACAGGCGGCCCTTCCTGGGCAATTATTATGTCCTTCGGTTTATCCAATTCCTCCACATCGTACCAATCAGAATCATTGTAATCCGCTTCATCCCAGCCCGGCTTTTCTAATCGAGCATCGTAGATTTCCCCGTGATAGATCTCGGACATGAGAATGGGACCCGTAGATGCCTTCCAGCTCCTGTCCGATACAACCACCTGTTCCCTGCCATCTTTGTAAATAATATACATCTGTATAAGAGCCGCCAACCTATCGCCGTATATATTTCTCCGCCCTTCCCAGGTAAGGTTGCCTTTATACCACCCATTACCCAATATAACGCCAATGGCATTCTGCCCCTCTTTAAGCATCTCGGTTACATCATATGTTTGATACTGCAACCTCTTGTTATAGCTGGTCCAGCCAGGAGTAAAAAAGAAATCCCCTACTCTTTTCCCGTTTAAATGAAGCTCGTACAGGCCAAGGCTGGTGACATAGACTCTGGCGGATTTTACCTCGCCTTTGACTTCAAAGGCCTTTCGCATCAAGGGACAGGCTTGCGAGTTTGGTGAACCATCTTCTATATTCGGCGTAATCCAGCTTGCAATCCATTCATCAGGTTCCAAAAGCCCCATTTCCCAAAAAGCTGTCTCACTCCAATTGGACGCTCTGCCTCTCTGATCCCATACCCGTACTCTGTAATAATACCGTGTACGTGATTTCAGTGACTCACCTTTGTACTCGACATGGATCGACTCATCGGAGTCAACCTTCCCGGTATCCCATACGATACATTTGAATTTATCATCCGTAGAGACCTGTATCTGGTAAGAAGCCTGCAGAACATTTCGCTCATCTGACTTTATGACCCAGCTTATCCTAGGATTTTTCACGTCAATACCTATAGGATTGTCTTTATATTCACACCTCAAATTATATACTTCAAGCATTTTGTCTACCCCCTAAACTTTTAATCGCAACTATTACCTACTGATATCCTGTCTCCGAAGTAAAGGAATCCTTGTTGACTCACATTTTAGTTGGAAGTTAAAACGGAGTTCAATTTAAAATTACCCTTCATCATATCCGAGCGCAGGAGACTCCATCTTCTTCAAGATGGAGAGGAATGCGCTCTTTCCTCCTTTCTAACATTAACGTCTTCGCCCCTTCTATAAGTCTTAACTTGCTATGCTTTGCACTATCATGTATCTTCTCCCATGAAAGACTTCTTATAGCAAAATACCCGCTGCTCCTTAAACCCGCTATTATCCCAATTATGCCTTCGTATTCTACTCTGTCGTATCGCCTAAAACCATATGCCTCCTTAATCGTATTAACAGGTCTTACCCCACCCTTGATAGGATTCGCTCTGTGCAATGACCTGTTCTGTCTCCTCAAAAACTTCCCTAAGTACCATTCTCTCAATCTCTCCTGCAAATCCCCACCAGCTATTATAAATGCATCAACTCTATGCGACTTCTCCATACCACAACTCAACCGTTTCGCCTTCGTTGTACTCCCATATGTCACTTCCACAGAATAACGTTCTCTTAATCTATTAACTATGTGCCACCCTATCGTCGATACATGCGCTGCATCCTTGAGCAGCTTGATTTTCTCAATCTTCGACTTCGGTATCCTTATCCTGCCCTCATGCACAGCTTTGTGTTCGTCTGCAGTCAGTACTATCAAATTGCTGGGAGTATCCGTCCCGCCTTTGCTTCTCGGAACTATATGGTGAACCTCTAATATACCCCTTTTGCCCGATAATTCTGACCTGTAACCAGCTCGCCATAAGCAGTATTCCCTTACATCCCAGAAGCCCTTCTGTACGCCGTTCTGATAATCTTCACCCTCTATGTCGGGATTTAGTATCTTCTGCGTGTCAAACGGTGCAACCTCAACCACTACTCTCTCTATCGGCATTATCCTGCCAAGCATATCTACTATCCTGATGTGTGCATCTACCTTCCATTGAAGGCTGGGGGCAAGCCACCTATCACCCCTTGCTCTGTTTAAAAACCTGGGTTTGCGGTAGCGCACCTTTCTGTATCTTCTCATCCTCCTGTACTGCCTTCGTTCAATCAGCAACCCTTTAATATCGTCCCTCAGCTCTACCTCTGCAGAAAACATCTCTTTCTTCTCCGTAACAGCCGATACACCTGTTGTCTTAGAACCTATATCCAGTCCTACCGTCACCGGCTGTGTGTAGGTAGTGGTATCGTATAAAAGCTGGACTGTAAACGGTTCCCGTTTGACTACCTTTGCAAGTCCCTGCTTTAAAAGCCGTCTTACCTTGCCGTGTCTTTCGGTTGACATTAGTGGTTTCCCCGCCTTTGAAATTACATACACCATATGCGGTAAGCCTCCTTACGGAGTTAGGTGCTCATCGCCAATGTTAGACAGGCTTGTCATGCACAGGTTACTGTCCCTACCCCTCAGGACTGTTTAAACCTGCACGACAGAGCCCGGAGCTTGAGCAGCACCCCGGGGTGTCATGACCTGTCTAACGTAGCCCCGTCAGCTTTTTGCTGGTGGCTGAGGCTAGTCAACTAGGGCCCTTCGCAAGCCCCCGCTTCTTTAAGCGGTGGGTAGTTGACTACCATAAATCTCAGAGAGTTGGAAACTCGCTTAATTTCTGATGATTAAAAATTGAAGTTTATTCCCACGGCAAGCGGCATTCTACTATATCGCTCATGCCATGATAATACGGATGTCCTGTAGCCAATGTAAAGTAAGCGTCTACGGGTTTATCCTGACGGGTTAGCTTTATAATAAATTGGTTCCATCCCTCTTTTAACGATACGTCAGCATAGCTTGCTCCATCGCCGCTGTAGTTGGGCCTGGGTATGCGTTTCTCAAGCGCTTCATGCACTTTTTTACCGTTAAGCCACAGCTCCATGGGACAATTGGAAGACACCCCAGCACGGCCTGTTCGCTCTTCCGGGCAGTATACATAATGACAGAGATAGATGCTGCCGGGCTTTCCTTCAAAGTACTGTTCTACCGGCAAAACGTTATCTATAAAATCAACCACTTTCCAGTGTCTAACCTCATTGCTAGATGGGTCAAAGTCTACATCAACTGGCGATATCAACCAGCGCTTACCGCCCAACAGCACCAGCGGTATATCTTCGCCCTGCGGCCTTCCTTTTATTTCAATATGTATGCTACCACGGTTGGACTGATTTATAAAAGATATGTCGTCTACAGTTATACGACAAATAAGTTCTGTTTTACCTTTAGCCGGTAGATTTACGCCTTTTAAAAGATCAGGCTCACATCTCCACCCTTGTGGTAGATTTATGCTCACATCGGCTGTTAGATCCATAGGCCTCGGATTCTCCAATACAACCTTTATGCTTTTGGCCTCTCCTGCCCTTATAACGGGATGGTCCACATAGTCCACTGCCGCTCTTATTGTGGTGATATCAAAGGCCACCTGCGTGGGTGGCAGACTCCACAGGGACTCTATATCATCCGATGCATAGAGTGCCGAAACGTCCAAACCTCGCAAATCGGTAAGGTTATCATCGATGACAATTTCAGCATTATTGTAGGCTAACACCCTTTTACCCATATTACAAGTACGCCTTGTGAGCTCATCCAGGTCTTTGGGTACTTCCAAGTTGATTATTCCGCCCCATGAAGCGTTAGTGGTTATCTTATCGCTGAGCGGTACCGCCCATTCCTGAGGTATGCCTTTGGTACCGTACATTATACCCAAAATTGAACCCAATGTGGCTCCAGTGCAGTCGGTATCATAGCCGCAGTTTACCGCCTTGCATATGGCGTCTGCGAAATTCTCTCCATACAGCCACCCTATGGTTTGAAAGCCCAAATTGATCGGCGAATATTGAGCTATGGGGCTGTAGCATTTATGTAGCACATAGTTCCTGGCCTCTTTCCAATCCATGCCTTTGTTATAAGCTTCTATAGCGCTCCTTATGGCCAAAGCGGTCTGTGAATCCTCGGGTATATAGGATAGCCCTATTTCCAGCAGTTTATCGCGGTCATCTATTATAAACGCAGCGGACTCTATAGCAGCGTTAAACATTTCGCCATATACCGATTCGCCGCCCGCATGATCCACTATGGCATCTTCATAGGCATATCTTACAGCTATATCAGGCCTCCCTGGCGCTATACAGGCCCATATCTCAGAGCGTATGGGACAGCCCATGCAGTGTTTAAACCAGTTGTTATAATACCCAGACACAGGAGGCAACAACCCAAGCCGCAGGTTGGTTTTATGCAGCCCATACTCGTCAAAATTATACTGGATACAGTCCAACCAGTATTCAGCCAGATCGCGAGCTTTTATATTGGGTCCCCGCTCCTCAAGAGCTTTCAACCATATGAGCTGTATCTCCAAATCATCATTGGGCATGCCTCCATCTTTAAGCTGTGGATACCACCACACGTCAAACATCTCTTCCTGGCCGTAAGCCCGTTCCAGCGGCGTACCCAGCGTCCCACCACAATTTTTACCCAACCAGCATGCATAGACCTTATCATAATAATCGTGCCAGCTTAATTTGATAGTTGCCATAGGAACACCTCTTTCTAAAACTCATATTCGTTTGTATTTATCGATATGTGAACAACTGTATAACAGTGTGACCTTCCATTTCCTTGACCTGACTTGCTACAGAAAAAACTTCCTTTCTCATCCTCAATAAAGCACATAAAGCACTTTTTATATGTATGAATAGCAATTTCTTGCGTTAAAACACAACTAGATTATAATGCATGAATGCAGTAATACGGGAATTGCTTTTTAAAACCAGAAGTGACTCTTTCCATTGCGCATTGTCGAAAACAGATGTGGTCATAATAGCCATTTATATAGTGCAGTTATGGTTACGATTTCATAGTCGTAACGTGGACCACAGAAGCGTTATAGGCTGAAAATAAAATTCAACAGGATACAGTTTTCTACGATGGTCCGCAGCGCCCTAGTCTTCCATTATGGTCCGAAATCCTCATCAGTTTTTATAGCCTCAACATAAAAATGCAAAAAGATAAAGCCCCTGCTTCATCCATCAGTACAGCTTTTGAGCTGTAAACCGCTGATGTCCACAGGTATGAACCTTTATTCCCAACCCTGTCCGCCTATGCCTCTTTCCAAAATCTTCTCGCCATAGCCGCTTTCCAGGTATGCCTTCATGGGATCAGGCGCAAGACCCATCTCTTCACGCACCGCTTCAAGCAAAGGCGTTACGTCGCATTCAAAGGCCTCGCGCACTGCAGCCTCTGCCGCCATGACGTCGTTGCGCATTTGCGCCTCTTTCAACACCTCGCGATTCACCAGCAAAGCCTTAGCATACGCAGTCTGCACGTTCAACACCGAGCGGATCATGGCAGGTATCTTGGGCTCTATGTTGTGGCTTTGGTCAATCATATACGCTATATTCTCAGCTGTTTTCGCAGTCTTAGGATCGAGGCTGGCGGCCACCAGCTCGTTGAAAATCAGGAACAGCTCATAGGGATTGATGGAGCCCACGATTAAATCGTCATCGGCATATTTTTTGTTGTTAAAATGAAAACCTCCAATCTTTCCCTCATCCAGCAAAAATGCCACAATGTGTTCCACGTTGGTCCCCAGCGGATGGTGTCCTAAGTCCACCAGCACCTGAGCCCTTTGGCCCAGCTTCATGGCAAAGGCATAAGCCATCCCCCAATCGGCTATGTCGGTGTGATAAAAGGCCGGTTCAAAGAATTTATATTCAATCAAAAGCCTCATATCGCTGTCCATGGCGTTGACGACCTCGAACAGCGCTTCTTCAAGCCAGTTCTTGCGCGCACGGATGTCTCCCTGCCCGGGATAATTGGTTCCGTCGGCAAGCCACAGGCTGATTATCTTGGAATCGACCTTTCGCGCAATCTCTATGCATTCCATGATATGATCTATAGCCTTTCTCCTTACGGCAGCGTCGGTATTCGTAAGGCTCCCGAATTTATAATCATCGTCCTGGAATAAGTTGGGGTTGACCGCTCCTATCTTCAATCCAAGGCTGGCTGCATACTCCTTCACCTTTTCAAAGTCATCCACTTTATCCCATGGAATATGAATAGCCACGGTGGGACACATTCCGGTTACCTTGTGCACCTGAGCGGCATCCTCCAGCTTCTCAAACAGGTTTCTTGGTACTCCTCTTTGCTTGAAAACCTTAAACCTCGTCCCCGAATCTCCATATCCCCAGGAAGGGGTCTCCACCTTAAAGTTTTTGAGCCTCTCCTTTACCCACTCTATATCTATACCTCTGTCCTTTTGCCTCTGCTCCCACAAAGCATACATTTGATCTCTTGTCATACTCGCATTCTCCTTTCATGAATAATTTTTACCGTTCACTTAACCGGATATGCCATGGTTGTCATCAAGGCCATTTCAGCCTGTGTGGTATCCAGCCTGGAATATTGCACTATTATCGGCTGGTCGCTCTCCACCATTATGGCATAGGGTACGCCCTGGGGTACCACGTTGCCATTTGCATCCTTTATCTTATCCAGACGTATATGGTTGGTGCGCTCGGCTTTGCACACGGCCTGAAACCCCCGCATGGGCTCCCGGTCTTCAAAATACAGCGTCAGGGTTATATGAGCGTCCTGCTTTCCCGGGTTGAGAACGCATACCGCCTCGTGGCTCACATAATGCCCCGGACTGCTTATAGATGGGTAATAACAATCGGGTATGTACCACACCTTTGCACCTGCTTTTTGATCTGTATTCATAAACCCACCCTCCAGTAAAAGTGAAATTTTGCCACCTTATAGAGGTGGTAACTTTCTCTTTGACCCCTTAGTACTACTTCAAAGATTGCAACATTCGATACGCTACCCACATGCGCAGGCTGTGGTAATCTCTACATCAAACCACTTTCAAGAACCTCTCATAAGCCTCATTCCATGCCTCTACATCTTGAGGCATGTAATCCGCCGTTGGGAAAGAAGCCTTGATAATCTGCCTGATTTCACGCAGGTTGGCCACTTCACCCAGGGCTTTGGCCTGCATCATCAAATTGCCTATAGCAGTTGCCTCCGTAGGACCGCATATCACCGGCCTGTTTATGGCATTAGCGGTGAACTGATTCAGCAGCTTATCCTTCGTGCCCCCGCCTACTATGTGGAGAACATTCAACGGCCTGTTCAAAATCTTTTCCAGCCTTTCAATGGTCCATCGGTATTTCATAGCAAGGCTTTCATAGACGCAGCGCAGGATTTCGCCCTTGGTCTGGGGCACCGCTTGCCCGGTCCTTGCACAGAAGTTTTGAATGGCCTGCGTCATATCGCTGGGAGCGTAGAAATCATCATGATCCGGATCGATAAACGCCTTAAATGGCTCACTGTTCCTTGCCATTTCCTCAAGCTGTGCAAAGCTATAAACCTCGCCCTGACGGTCCCATACCCGCTTGCATTCCTGAATAATCCAGAGCCCCATGATGTTCTTTAAAAACCTGTAGCTGTTTTCGACTCCACCTTCGTTGGTGTAATTCCACTGAAGCGCCTGCTCATTTATAATGGGCTCCTTCACTTCTACCCCCATCAATGACCATGTACCGCTGCTCAAATATACATAGTCGTCCTCCACAGCGGGCACAGCCACCACAGCCGAACCGGTATCATGAGTGGCAACCGCAATCACCGGCACCCTGCCTGTATTTAGCTCTTCTGCCATATGCGAGGCGATGTTCCCCCTTATGGTTCCGGGCTGTTGTATGGAAGTGAATATGTTATCCGGCAAGCCTAACGCCTTTATAAGGTCAGTACACCAGGTTTTGCTGCGCGCCTCCAGAAGCTGACTGGTGGACGCTTCGGTATACTCAGTAGACTTTTCACCTGTCAGGAAATAGGCCAATAGATCCGGCATAAACAGCAGCGTACCGGCTTTCTCCAGAATAGGAGAGTTTCTCTCTTTAAGGGCAAGCAGCTGGTAAATGGTGTTAAACTTTTGGAAGGCTATGCCGGTATACTCGTAAATCTGTTCCTTGGGCACAATTGCAAAGGCCTTTTCCATCATTCCCTCGGTCTGGCTATCACGATAATGGTATGGATTTCCCAGCAGTTCTCCCGATGAGTCCAAAAGGCCAAAGTCCACTCCCCATGTATCGATGCCAAGTGAGGACAGCTCTCCGCCAACGTTATTGACGAACTTCAACAAGCCTTGCCGCATCTCCCAGAAAAGCCTTAATACGTCCCAGTATGTATGTCCCCCGACCTTTACAGGCTCGTTCGAAAACCGGTGTATCTCTTCTATCGATAGCTTTTTGCCATCAAACCGCCCCAAAATAGCCCTTCCGCTGCTGGCCCCAAAGTCAAACGCCAGCAAATTTAAAGTTTTCATGCCAGTACATTCCTCCTTTTATCTGTTAATATATAACAGGTAAGCTGCCAGCCACCTATAAAGGTGATGACTTGATGAGAAGCTTGGCATAGCTGTTCAACAACAAACTCGCCAGCTACTTTAAGTCGGCCATCTGCTTTAAGCCATGTAATTTACCTTTGCCCGCAATTCATCTCCAACTTATAGAAGATAAAATTTTCTTGCTTATCTCACAAAACAACAAAAATAACATAAAAATAACACAACCTAACAAACTATTGTAAAGCTTGCAGGTATAATATTTTAAAAAGAATCACATTACTATTATATAAATTCGCCATCCATATTAAAAATCCTTTCAAAAAAATTTTGATTTTTTATCAAAAATGATGTTAAATATAAACACCACACGTGGCCGATATTACATCCGATATTACATAAAATCAAAAACCCTCTTCTATAACGATATCAGGTTTTATTTCGCCCGCCCTTTGCAGCGCTGTCTTGGCGATCACCGCCCCAACAAGCTCGTATACCACAGTCGCAGCCAAAACTATGGTCCTTATGGCCACACCTTTTCTAATTTAACTCGTCCAGCGTCAATGAAAAGCTGGGCGCGAATTGCTCCATGAAATACTTGACCTCCGGGTAATCCATTTGGTCTATCTGGGCCTTTATGGCCTTCATGGCTTTTGAAAACTCCTGATTCCCTGCCTTTATCTCCTCAACGCATTTTAGATATGCACATATCTTATCGGCCGCCTTAACTATTCTCCAGTGCTCGGCGTCCTTCTCCTCAATAAAAAATAAACTGCTGTACTCATCCCTTAGCTCTTCGGGCAACATATCCAGCAGCTTTTTAGCAGCAATCCTTTCGATTTCCTTATATGCCCTGCTTATCTCAGGATTAAAGTATTTGATGGGGGTAGCCAAATCGCCGGTTATGACCTCGGAAGCCTCATGGAATACCGCCAGGGCCAGTACCCTCTCCGGATTGACCTTGCCACCGAAAAATTTGTTCTTTATAACCGCCAATCCATGCGCAATCATGGCCACCTGCAGGCTGTGTTCCTGAATGTTTTCCTGACAGGTGTTTCTCATAAGGCCCCAGCGCTGTATGAACTTCATCCTTGATAGATAGGCAAAGAAATGGCTCAATTGGAATTCCTCCCAAAGTGTTATAAAATTTTTGATAGCACCCCTTGCTTATTTATCATTTTAGCACAGCTCTTCATGAAATCAAACCCTTGCGTGGAATAAAATCCTCTACAGTATCAAATACTTACCTATAAATAACAAAACTAATAAAAAGGAGTGATAGCTATGGCATTAATGCAATATCTGTACAGCCGGCTGGTGGATCAAATACTGGAAAAGATGAGCGACATGAAAATGGTCAAAGTCCCCTGGCTGGTGGACAACTATTCTTTCTTAAAATTCATGGGAATTGCCGAGCGGGCAAAAAACGGGCAACCCCTCATGCAACCCTTAGGTTCTACCCTCAACTTCAAAGATTTTCAGGACTTGATGTTCATCCCAAATATGTTTCCAACTCCAGATGGTACCGAAATGGACACCCAGGTAGTGATAGGGAAAAACGCTAAAAAACCCATGATACTTCCTGTGCCATTTATGATCGCAGGCATGGCCTACGGCGCCTCTATAAGCCTGCAGCTTAAAATAGCCTTAGCCAAAGCCTCTGCATCCATAGGAACTGCCACCAATTCGGGCGAGGCAGGCTTTTTGCAAAAAGAGCGCGACATAGCTAAACTTTATGTGGTGCAGTACAACCGTGCAGGCTGGGGCAATGCCCCGGAGGAACTCAAACAGGCTGACATGATCGAAATTAAGATGGGCCAGGGAGCCAGTGCGGGTGACGGATTTAAAATAGGGAATAAGTTAATTGGAGATGAATTCCGAAAACACTTAAAACTTAAAGAAGGGCAGGACGCCGTAATGCCCACACGGTTCCCCGACATAAACAATAGAGATGACCTTAAGCGAAAGGTAGATGAACTGAGAGAATTAACCGGCGGCGTTCCGATAGCTATCAAAATTGCAGCAGGAAATATCGAACAGGATCTGGATACTGTCCTATACGCCGGTGCCGATGCTGTGGTAATTGACGGTGCCCAAGGTGAAACAGCAGGGAGCGCAGAAATAACCATCAACAATTTCGGCATCCCTACCCTGTACGCGCTGGTGCGCGCAGTAGAATACCTGGAGAAGAACAATTGCAGGGACAAGATATCTCTAATTATGACAGGGGGTTTTAGAGACAGCGGCGATATGCTAAAAGCCAAAGCGCTTGGAGCGGATGCTTTTTACATCGGATATCCGGTGGCTATTGCGGCTATATACACGCAGCTAAATAAGTTGCCTGCTGGAGCCAGCCCCACCGACCTTTATCTTTACAATGGCAAACATACTGAACTGCTCGACATAGGCGAAGCAGCCGGCTGTGCTAGCAACTTCTTGAAAGCCTTACAGGAAGAAATGGATATTGCCCTCCGCTGTCTTGGGAAAAATTCCATTCATCAGCTAAACAAAGATGATATGGTAGCGCTCACTCCCGAAATGGCGCAGATAACCGGAGTAAAGCTGGGATATAACGTTCACCCCATTTAAATCGATTTTCCAACAAGCTATGTGATTATGCGTCAATTCATCCACTTGCTGGATTTATGAAATTAAGCAGCCCAAAAGCTGAAAATTAATGGAATATTTTTTAACGGGAGCATATTGCCTCCCAAATTTTTTTTTGATATAATGTAGCGAAAATAACTACGTAAAAGGATGGGCAGAGTAGGTGCTGCGCGTTAAGTGCCAGGGGATGGGATGTTGCCCCTGGACGAAAGGCTTAAATGGCCTGCGATGCAGTACCGCATCCGCTGCCACCTTGTATGAGAGAAGGCATTTCGTTCTCTTTAAGGTGGCATTCTCTGCCATCTAAAGAGAAAGGAGGTGCTTTTTTTATGGAAAGCCGCATAAAAAAGATGGCGTATACAGGGCTGTTTACCGCAATAAGCGTCATACTCACGCGTTTTTTTGCAGGTAATATCAACATCTTGGGCGTCTTCGCCCTGCGCCTCAGCTTCGGCGAGGTCCCCATAATGTTAAGCGGCATTTTGCTGGGACCTGTATACGGAATAGCCTGCGGTGCTTTGTCCGACCTCATAGGATATGCCATCAGTCCGGTTGGTGGCCCCTATTTTCCGGGATTTACCTTAACATCTGCTTTAACAGGGTTAATCCCCGGCTTGATGGCCAGGTACTATCGCAATTACTGGAACTGGTTCTCTATAATAACGGTAGTTACAGCTACAGCCGCAGTTTCCGTTCTGCTTAACACGCTGTGGCTGAGCCTCTTGCACGGCAAAGCATACCTGGCGCTGTTACCGCCCAGAATCATTGGCAAAGCTCTTTTAATCCCCGCATATGTCATCATTTTAAAACTGGTTATCAAACACTCACAGCAAGTTTTCTATTTTACAAGGCAGTGAACATTCTCCCCCTAATTAATTAGGGGGAGAATATCGCACTTCTCTTTCTCTCAGGGTCATGCCCCGAAAGCATTGAGCACTCTGGTAGCTATGCTTAGTGCCTCCACCTTATCCGCATCCGACTGATAGCCGCACTTGTTACACTTAAACCAGTCCTGAGTTTTTCAGATGTACCAGGAAATGTTCCGCATGGCTGATAAGTTTTGAATGTTTTTAAGTTATAGTTATGTGCCCATCGCTGATCTTGAATATCCTGTCACACCTCTTTGCTATAAGCTCGTTGTGAGTGACTATCAGCAGCGTCTTGCCTTTAGCTACAAGGTCCTCCAATATATTCATCACCTTTTCGGCATTTTCAACATCCAGCAAACCCGTTGGCTCATCGGCGAGTATTACTTCGGGGTCATTGATTATAGCCCGCGCAATTGCCACCCTCTGCCTCTCCCCACCCGACAAGTTCTTCACCTTCTCTTTTATCTTGACCTCCAGGCCTACCTTTTCCAAAACCTCCCTCACTATCTCCTTCCGCTTCCGTTTTGTGGTCCTGTGTGGAGAATAAAGCAGCGGTATCTCTATGTTTTGAAATACGGTATCCTCCTCCACCAAAAGAAATTCCTGAAATATGTACCCGAAAAATTTATTTCTCATCCTGGCCCTTTCTTTAACGGATAGCGAGGAGACGTTTTTCCCCTCTAAATATACTTCCCCCTCGGTAGGCTGGATTAAAAGCCCTATTATATTCAATAGCGTTGTTTTCCCCGAACCCGATGGGCCAACTATGGCAACCTTTTCGCCCCTGTTGACCTCAAAGGACACGCCTTTTAAAACCAGATTTTTGCTTCTCCCGCTTATGTATTCCTTCTTTATATTTTGAACCTTAATGATCAACTTACCTGTCCCTCCTTAAAAACTCGGTTAAATCCTTTTTGCTCAACCTTAAAATGGCCAAAACGGATACCAATACTACCATTATAAGTAAAAATATGGCCATAAACCACCAAACCCACTTTAACTCCGGGGAAACTTTCATGAAATCCTTTATATCCGGTACGTTATAAAATATTGCCGCAGGCAGTAAAACGATAAAAATAACAAATAAAATTATCCTTAAGCAGAGCATTTGGGGTGTGGCGCCGTAAATCTGATGCACGGCGTATTCAACAAAGTTGTGGTCTATCAGCATGTAAATGGAGGAAATGAAACCACATATCATAAATATACACATACTTACAACAAAACATGCAAAAAGCATTACCCACAAAAAGCTCTCCTGAAAAGTTGCTTCAATGACATCTCTTAAACTGACTTCCCATGGAACCAAGGCAAACTTTTTAGTCCTATTTGCCATTTGTATCACCTGATCAATCTGCTGTATATCCGGATTTATAAGATGAATGTTGGGTATCAATTCTCTTAAAGACACATATTGGTATAATGTGGTGGTATTTCTAAAAGACGTTAAAACCAGCACTTTATTATCTAAGCTCCTGTAGTGAGTTTTGTTTAAATAGGTTTCCCTTTTTTCAGCCTGGCATCAACTGTGTATGTCTGCTTGTTATACATCCCCAGTTCAATTTGATCCCCTACATCTATAGTTTTTACATCGGCACCTACAAAAACATAGGTTTCCTTTGGTTCAGGTTTGTATTTATCGAATCCAAAAACCTCGTCAAACTTTCCTACAGCAAATACAACGCCATCCACATCGGGAGATCTGTCCAAAAATCCAATAGGCGTGGCAGATTCCATTACTGAATATGCGTTATCACCTTTATCAAAAAGATCTTCAAAAAAATAATACATGTCTTTGTCAATGTATATTTCCGACCATATATTCATGTAATCCTTAAAGCTCATAATCTCTTGCTGTCTGATCAGGTTGCTGATTTTAATGATGTTTATTGCCTTTATACCTTGGCTGATTATTGGGAATTGTGCTAAAGCCAACATAAGTAAAAAAAGAAAAACCAGCATTTGAAAGACAAAAATGGCGATTTTCCATTTATTTTTTCTGATATCCTTTAATACAAGTTTAATGAGTACAGGCATACCCTTCACCATCCCGGATTTTTATATATTCTTCCTACAAGAAAAGCCAAAGTCCATATCGCATATCCGATTACTATATTTGCAAATACTATGGGTATAAAGGCTTTAATTGGTACATCAGAAGCAATAATATCAGTAAAGCCCAGGTAATAAACAATTACACATAGTAACGAACTCAAAGCCAAATACCCTAGTGTCTCTTTTGAATACTTCAAAAAAATCTTGAATTTCGTAGCGCCAAATATTGAGTGTATCTCTACAACCTTTTTTTGGTTCGATAAAATTAAATAATAAAACAAAAATATATTTATGCACAAGAAAATAGAGCCTATGAGCACTGCCAAATAAGGTAAATAGCTAAATAGCGATGAAATAATTTTGCTAAATTTTACATCCCCCATTCCCTTACTTGTAATCTCACAGATATATCCATATTCCTGTAACATTCTCTGTATATCGGAAACCACCTGGTTCAGGATATCCGGCGATTCAGAGTCAAGGTAATAATCGCCTACTAAGCTGCTATATTCGCTGAAATAATTGTATATGTAATCATGGTCCCGCCTGTATAACGGATGTTTAGAATCATACACCCCTTTGATGGTTAACCTTTCAGCGCCAAAAATGTTTTCTATGTAATTTTGGGCT
The DNA here is from genome assembly GCF_900115765.1 of Caldicoprobacter faecalis. Taxonomy (NCBI): domain Bacteria; kingdom Bacillati; phylum Bacillota; class Clostridia; order Caldicoprobacterales; family Caldicoprobacteraceae; genus Caldicoprobacter; species Caldicoprobacter faecalis. The sequence goes on from NZ_FOXR01000030.1 coordinate 17,455, forward strand.
GTCCTCCGAACGGCATAATCGTAATAGTAGGAATTTTCTCTTACGACTATATCGCAATTTTTGCCGGCAGCGAACATGACACCTTCTTTTAATAGTTCGGTGCCATAGAAATTTACAGGGTCGTACAACCCCAAACCCGGGGTATCTATATGTTCGTATATCATGACAATTTCTTTGTCTTTCACAATTTCATACATTTTATCCTTGATATTTTTGACCCTCTCATGGTCCAATGCAATTTCAGGATCTGGCTCATAGATGATCCAAAGATTGACATAGTTATTGCTAAGCCCAAAAGGTGGTGTTAAAATCTGATCAATCCGAAAATATGTAAACAAGGAAGAATATATAAATGTTATAGAGAATATAAAGGTTAAAATTATCAATATAACCCTGTTTCTCATTGCATGTTAAGGCTCCTTTCTTAAAATAAAAAAAGCCCCATAAACCAAACTATCTTTGCAAATATTTAAAAACCTCATGACTTCATTAAAAAGGATTTTACTTTACATCTCGGGCTGAGTTTGAACAGCTTCAGCAGTGATCACCGGTATGCCTAAAGGCAGTGGCCCTCCATATGGGCCATATTCAAAGTAATATGTAAATCGGACTGGAGGAGCGAACGGGTCAATTACGTCATAAAAAGTCAATGTTACACTTTCAAGGCCGAATACAGCCCAACCACTGCCGTGCCAACCAGTGTCCTTTATGTAACCACTGCCACTTGGATGTGGTATATAATATCTTATATACACTTTGTACAAGCTTCGACCGTTATCATTGTATCTTCCATCCACTTGACCATATCCTACATATTTCAATTGATAATATTCTGTAGATTTAACTAAGTTTGGCCCTGATTGATACAAAATTGTTTCTACTTTTAACTGAAAATGTATAATTTTGTATGTCCATTAATATCATAGTATGACAGAATAGAGATGTCAACCAGAATTGATTCTGGGGCCACGGCGCACCCCTGATTAAAATCAGGGGCATTAGGGGGCCTGCTTTAAAAACCGAGCAGGCCCCTCTTTTTTAATTACTTTTCTATTTCAATTTCTGTATTGTTCAGCAAACTGGTGGTCTCATGCCACACAGCCTGTATACGCTGTTCATCTATCCCTTGTAGCTCTCCAGCTCCATTTATATATTTCTCTACAGGAAGAATCCTGTACTGGGCTTTACCGTCCTGATGGTATTTGTATACCCAAGTAGGTACATACCCAATCTTACCTATAGAAACGGTATTACTATCATGGTCTTTCACAATCTCAACATTCATTATAACGCCACTGTCGGTATAGCGTTCCCTCTGATTGGATATAAAATTACCCAGAGAATATGCAACAAATACTTTTTTCGGCATTCCGCCTTCCACAAGAATATTTTTTATCTCTATTGGTTGAATAACATGGGGGTGGCTTCCAAAGATGATATCTGCTCCAGCCTCTGCTAACTGATGTGCAAGATCCTTTTGCTCTTCACTGGGCATCCTCTCATACTCGTTTCCCCAGTGCATGCATACAACAATCACCTCAGCGCCTGCAGCTTTTATACCCTTTATATCCTGTCGTACCTTCTCAAAATCATTGAAATAGTTCACCATATACTTTAGCTTTTCTGCAGGAATAAGTGCTTCCATTCCATTGGTACCATAGGTATAAGCCAAAATCCCCACCTTTATCTCGTTCTTTTCTACAATCAGGAATCTTTCGCTTTCTTCAAAGCTGCGTGCAGTTCCGGTGTACATAATCCCGTACTCATCCATTTTGTTCAGTGTATTCACCACACCAAACTCCAACCAGTCGAGGCAATGATTATTAGCCGTAGTCAGCACATCAAATCCTGCAAACCGTAAGGCTTCCAACAGCTCATGGGGTGCGCTAAAACGGGGATAACCGCTGTAGCCCTTCTCCGGCGTGCCTATGGTAGTCTCTAAGTTTGCAAGAGCAATATCGGCATTTTCAATATACGGCTTTATCTCTTGAAAAACATCTTTGAAGTCATAACCACCGCCCGGCTTCTCAGCAGCCCTTATCTGAGGCATATGCATCATGATATCCCCCACCGCGCTTATGACCACCGTCGTTTTTTTATCCAAAGGTCTTGGCAGTTGTTCGGGAATTGCATCATTCCTTCTCTCTTCAGGCTGTTGAACATCATCGAACCTTTCAGGCTCTTCTACCTCAAGCTGATTCTGCTCCATGGGACCCTGCTCGATAGGACTTTGAGGGAGCTTATCAAGACCGTTCCCGGAAATAAAGCTGCAGCCGCTTAAAGAAACCGCAAATGCCAATAACACTAAAATAATCTTCCCTTTAGACCTGTTGTACGACTGCATAAGATTTTCTCCTCCAAAGTATCACACCTTAAAGCAGCTTCCACCTATGAATTCCCTGAGGATCGAAGTACGTGGTACCTCGCTGTCATCCAGTTCAAGAAAGTACTTTATAAACTTTTTGAGGCGGTTAACCTCTGGATAATACGGATGTTCAGGTGGTATTTCTTCAAGCAGCGGCACGATAAATGGTTTCAAAACGGCCAGCTCGTAAGTCAAAGCCGAGTTGAACATAACGTCAGCCTGCTCCTGATAAGGAAATATATACTTTTCTTCTCCACGACGTACCCCCGGCCACATCTTCAGAGTATCCTCAACTGATGCTCCGCGGAACTGATAGTCACGCACAATCCTGCGGATAAGCCGGCTATCGGTGGTGGGGATGCGGTTGTGGTCATCTATGTTGAGCTGGGTGAGCGCGCTGATATATATCTTGTACTTATTCCTCTTGGGTACCATGGCGGTCAGCTCTTCGTTAAGGCCATGGATTCCCTCCACAATGAGCGGCTGGTTATCGTCAATTCTTATTTTATGCCCTCGATATTCGCGCCTTCCCTTTTCGAAATTAAAATACGGTATCTCGACCTCCTGACCTTGGATTATCCTGGTCAAATGCTCATTAAACAATTCTATATCGATGGCTTTGATCGACTCCACATCTCTCTCACCGTTCTCGTCTAATGGAATATATTCCCGTTCCAAAAAATAATTGTCTATGGAGATTGGAATTGGGTTCATACCATTGACCATCAGCTGTATGCGCAGCCTCTGTGCAAATGTGGTCTTGCCCGAGGAAGACGGTCCTGCAATGAGGATAAGGTGTATCCTATCCTTCTGCGCGGCTATTTCGTCTGCACTCTGTGCGATCTGCTTCTCATGTAAAGCCTCACATACCCTTATAAGCTCGCCGGCCTTCCCACGCTTGATTATGTCGTTTAAATCGGCTACATTTTCTATGCCGATCTGCACACCCCACTTCTCTGCCTCCCTGAAAACCTTTGACAACCTGGGACTATCTATGAATTCGGGCAGTTCATGCGGATTTTCCTTCCTGGGATATCGAATAATCACCCCCGGAAGGTAAAATTTCAATTCAAACTTGGTGAGATACCCTGTCCGTGGAACCATATAGCCGAACAGGTAGTCTACCATCCATCCACAACGATAGAGATGTACCGTTTTCTCAGGCCGGTATTCCAGAATTTTTAGCTTATCTTTAAATCCCATCTCTTCAAATATGCGTTTTGCCTCATCTATTGTGGTCTCAAACCTTTCAAAAGGCTCATTGAGCGCAACGATTTCCCTCATTCGTTTCTCTATCCTGTGCACTTGCCTAGGCGACAGGGTAAAGTCGCCGTGCACCTCACAGTAAATGCCTTTATTCAAAGAATGCTCTACTACAACCCTGCTATCCGGGAATATCTCTTTACAGGCTCGGATAAACACAAATATCAAGCTGTGCAGATAAATCCTTTCACCATCATCGGTGGAAAGGTCAACAAAGTCCACCTCACAATCCTCTTCCAGAGCTTCTGTCAGTTCCCTGAGCCTGTTGTTAACTTTAGCTGCAACGATCTGCGCAGCATATCTTTCAGCAAAGTGCTGGCTTACTTCCTCCAAAGTTATACCCTTTGGAAATATCCTAACTTCGCCCTTTACCTTCACAGCTATTGTATTGGACACATTTGATCCTCCTCTAGTTCATACAAGATTTAACCACTAATCATATTATTCCTCAGCTTTAGGTCTGTAATAGATAATACCCTGAATGGGACGATAATAATCGTTGGAAATTACCTCGGTCCAAACTTTTTTGCCATTTTCATAATAGGTTTTATAGCTCGTAACCTTATAACCTTTCCTTGATTTTACGTATTCAAACTGTCCACCCGGTTCTTTTACATACTTCCCTTCTTTATCTAAAATCCGCTTTGGTTCAGGCGCTGGCACAACCGCTGTGACGACAGAAGTACACTTTATTTCACCATTGTTAGGGAATGGCTCACCGTAAATTTCTACGTAGACGTTGTCGCCACTTGAGAAGGTCCGGATGAAAACAGGAGTCTTTCTATTGTTTCTGAATTTCAAATCTGCGCCCCCATAGGATACCGTGGCATCCAAGCCTGCGGGAAGGTACGCTACAGGAAACGAATGATGATACCGCTCAACAATTTCCAAATTTGCCCTGAGTACTGCATTATAAAGAGTGCTGGACGCTTGACATACTCCTCCTCCGTAATCGTCCTGCATGCTCTTATCCGGCATAATGACCGGCGCTGGTTTGAAGCCCGCCTTGGCTGTCCTGGGCCCTACAACTTTGTTAAACGAAAATACTTCTCCCGGGTCCAGCCTGTATCCATTTACCTTGCTCAAGGCTAAACGCACATTATGCTTGCGATCAGCGCTGCTACCCTCCAGACTTGTTGAAAACTGAACAATGCGATGGGTGAGTTTTTGCAAATCAGCCTTTGTAACTTGAGGTGCAACTTCGGTAGGTACAAGCACTATTTCGCCATATTCTCCTTTTTCCATCCTTTGTTTTATTGTATTGAAGACTTCATCGGTGTCCAAGAATAGCCCAGGTTTTTCTTCAGTGATTTCAAACTTGTCCTTTCTATCGGGATAAAACCTTATTTCAGCATTCACGGGGTCATAGTTGATTTCCTGAGCAATCGCCTTTAAGTCATCTTTAATTTCGTCCAAATTATAAAAAAGCGAGGTCTGTAACCTGAGGCCGTTGGCCTCTATTTCTTTTACCCTGTTGTAGCGTTCCTCTAGTTTCCCCTTTCTGCCAGCCTCATAGGCCTCAACAATCCTTATATCCCAATCAGTATAAGCGTTTATATCCTTATAGGTGAAAGTCCAGCGCTTATCACCATATACCAGATCAAACCGGATCTTCTCAAGCTTTTCTTTAGCTTTTTCTTGAAGAAGAGCCTTTGCGTCTTGAAACGTCAATCCACCCAAATGAACATCATCCACCCATATGCCCTGGTAAAAAGTAGGAACGTCGACAACTTCCTTCATGTGTTGAATCCATCTTTTGCGTTCTATCGCCCTTTTAATCTCAAATCCAGCAAAGCATAAAACAGCCAATGCAAAAAGAGAAACCAGCACAATGGCGATAATGCGCCGCGTATTTGTCTGTTGAGGACCAACCTGAGCAGTCTCTACAGCATTTACATTTGTCTCTTCCATATAGACTCCCCCGTAATACCCATCAATTTTATAAGCGAATTAAAAAACAGCTATATTCACTATACCACATAACATATAAAAAAACAGAACAAGACTGTTAAAAAAAGTTAACAAAAGTATTACGGGCAAACGCTTATTACATATCAACTCTCGCTTTCTCTTTCTTCTTTGCCGAAATTAATCATGGTCAGTGCGTATTGACGCAGCTTATTGTATACTTTCTCATGCAGCGTGCCCTTTTCAAAAAATCCATTTTCTAGCTTCTTACCCGCAGGGATTCCCATCAATATTTCAACGCCTTCATCTATGGTCTTAATGGGATATATATGGAATTTCCCTTCCTTCACTGCTTCAATAACTTCATCCTTCAGCACCAAATTCTTTATGTTCTGATACGGGATTATAACTCCCTGTTCTCCCGTCAGACCGCGAGCCTTGCAGAGCTCAAAAAATCCCTCTATTTTATAGGTTACACCTCCTACAGGCTGTATCTCTCCCTTTTGGTTGACAGATCCCGTAACGGCTATTCCCTGCTTTATCGGCACTTCGGCCAAGCTTGACAGTATGGCATAAAGCTCGGCACTGGATGCGCTATCGCCCTCTATACCGCTGTAAAGCTGCTCGAACGTTATATTGGCAGTAAGGGCCAGTGGAATCTCCTGGGCATACTGCTCCCCTATATAGGCGCTCAAAATCATGACCCCTTTGCTGTGGATGCGGCCACTCATATCCACTTCCCTTTCAATGTTGACAATTCCGCTGCGACCCATAAACGTGGTTGCCGTTATCTTGGTCGGCTTGCCAAACACATAATCACCCAGATGGATAACCGCCAAGCCGTTTATCTGCCCTATAGCTTCGCCTTCGGTTTCTACCATAATAACGTCATTCTTCAACAGCTCCATGAGTTTCTCGTCGTATTTGCTGGACCTGTACTCCTTTTCTTCAATCGCCTTTTTGACCTCTTGGGATGTAACTAGGTTTTTGCCAGCAACTTCTGCCCAGGTATTGGCTTCAACGATTATCTCCACTATATCATTGAAGCGAGTAGTAAACTTATCCTGATGCTCCACCAGCCTCGAAGCATAATCAGCCACCCTCAGCACAGCATCTCTGCTGAAATGCCTAAGGTTTTCTCTACGGCAATAGCCGCTTATAAATTTAGCCAAACCCAGCAGATTTTCTTCATTGGCCTCCATTTCATCGTCAAAATCCACTTTAACCTTAAATAGCTTGGCAAAATCCTCATCCAGCTGATGAAGGAGCTGGAACAACAAGTCACTGCCCACTAGCACGACCTTTATATCAACCGGAATAGGTTCGGGCTTCAAACCCGACATGCTTATAAGGCCCCATTGGTCTCTCAAGCTTTCAACGGTAATCGATTTGGTTTTGAGAACCTTCTTCAATCCCTCCCACATGAAGGGGACGCTCAAGACGTCTTTTGCCTGAAGTATAAGGTAACCACCATTGGCGAGGTGTATAGCGCCGGGCTTGATCATCGTAAAATCGGTCACCATGGTGCCCAACTTGTTCTCGTATTCCAGGCTACCAAAGAGCGTGCTATACGTAGGGTTATACTCGATGACGACAGGAGCACCTTCCCTATCGCTGTTGTCCACCAAAAGATTTACCTTGTACTTATGCTGCGCACTTTCGGCAGTCCGCCTTAATGCATGGATGATGGGATTGTCATCCTCTGACGAATCGCTTTCCTTGAAATTGCTGATGCTCTGCAGCACGTCCTTCATCAGGTCATCTAGGTATTTTAAGATTTTAGGGTATGCAGCATATTTTTTCTTCATGTCTTCGATGTGAATACCTACAGCAAACGTCCCTATGCGATTTTCGAGTTCCTTCACCTTATTTTTAGCCTCTTTTTCCAGTTCTTTTATTTTCCTTATTACCTCAACAGCCTGCAGCTGAATCTGGGTCAACCTTTCATTTATGCTCTTTTTTGTCTCCTCATCCAGCTTGTTGTATTCCTCTTCACCCAGCGGTTGGCCATCTACTATAGGAGTAAAGTATATGCCGGCACTGGAGGTATTTACTTGAAAGCCTTGCTGTTTGGCATACTCGTTGAATTGATTAAACAGCTCATTTCTCTTCTCCTGCATCTCTTTATATATGAGCGCCTTTTCGTTTTCATACTCATCGCCGCCAAACGCCTTGGAGATTTCAGCTTTTAAATCTTCTATGAGCTCTTCCATATCATGTAAAAACTCTTTCCCCTTACCACTGGGGAGCCTGATGGCAACAGGCTGGCTGGGATTTTCGAAATTGTACACATAGCACCAATCATCGGGCACGGGCTGTTGCTTGGCGATTTGGGTTATATACTCTTTCGCATAAGTTGTCTTACCGGTGCCACTTATACCGGTTAAAAATATGTTGTACCCCGGTGCCTTTGTCCGAACACCAAACTCCATAGCCCTTACAGCCCGTTCCTGTCCTATTATCCCTTGCAGCGGCTCCAGCTCTTCAGTGGTTTCAAAGGGTAAGCATGAAGAAGGCCATTGCTTTTTCAGTTGTTTGGGTTCTAGCTCTTTCGGCTTACTCATAATACCCTCCTTAAATGCTACTTATATTTCTATTAAACAGTATATTCGATAATTAAACAATAGGAGATCGATAATAGTTTTAACTTCTATATACCATAATTATGTAAATATGTGAAAGAGCATTTTCCCTCACAAGAGTAGGCTAATCGCCATTGAAACCCATCAAGCTGTCCGTATATGTGGAAAAACTCCCAAATAATGCATAATAATATAATATCCATTTTGCTTAAAGGAGGCAATAACAAATGTTAGGTTATCATAGATGTCCATCTGTATACAACCGCATGCCCCACTCTTATCCAGCTGTCGATAATGACTATTTAGCCTATTATCCTTACAATTCCGGTACCATGTATAATCAGACAGCCAACATGACAACAGCCCAAGCACCATATTTCCTTCTACAGAATCCTCCACCCGTATTGTCGGATAATAGGCCAGTTACCAGGCTTACGCTATTTAAGGAGCTAACAGGATTTCCTAACTACGGTAATCCAAGTGGCAATGCTGATATATTGTATACTGGTACTCGAGGAGTATGGACTTTCCAAATACCAGCATCTCTATTACTTTTTGGATTGAGAGGAGCACAACTAGTAATCCGGGGAGTACTGGATGATCATTATGATATTGCAGAATCCAGATATGCAGCAAGAATCACAATCAACAACATTACAGTCTTCAATGGTAGAGTCCCCTTCGTTCACGGAAGACCGGCAGGGGGTATATTTAACAACTGGAGGGAATTGGTTCTAAACATTCCCAACCTAAGGCGAAACAATCGAGTGGAAATCGTAAATACATCCGACGCCAACCCAGATGATTGGATAGCTTTCGATTGGATGGAGCTAAGGATTGCAACATTGGGTTAGGTTCCAGCTATCATACAATGATCAACTGTATTTTCCCTACCATGCACACCGTCTAAGCAAATTCTAAAATAAAAAAGAATACCCTTTAATGGGTATTCTTTGCTTTATTATATGTTTTACGCAGTTTAGATATTTATTATTAAGCATCTGACTAGTTTTTTAATTTTCCTTTAATAATCAATCTATGAGTGGCCACCCTTATAGGTGTACATGTTACCAGAGTAATGGTGGGTTCCGGCGTTGGATCAAGCACCCATACCTCGTGTGGCTCTACCACAAAGATGTCAGTTACCTCATATACAAATTCCCCTTTTGTAGTTTTAACTCTGATTTCATCCCCTATTTCCATCTCATCCAATCTATTGAAAAACTCATTGTAGGTGTAGCTCCTATGCCCTGCCACAGCAAAGTTGCCTGCCTCTCCCGGCATGGCAGTACCTTCAAAGTGGCCCACAGCTTTTTTGAGCGTTTGTTTATCGGTTCCCTCTGCCACAGCTACCCTAAGGTCTATTTTTGGGATTTCCATAATCCCAATCACATCTATACCTTCAATTTCCAACAAGCCATCATCAGCATGCTGTCGCTCTATATTTGTATCGTTATTATTATTCGTATCATGCTCCACCTTTTTTAAATCATCGCCAGTCTTATTATTCGCCTCATTGTCCCCTTCATCTGTTTTCCTAATTACATCTTCAAACTGCTGTATAATTCTTTGCTGAGTATTTAGCGTATCATATCTGATATACAATCCGTATACGATGATACTCAAGCCAGCAAAAGCTAAAATGGTTCCTAAAATGCGCGCTTTCATTTGGTTCCTCCTTTAGATAGAAATGCTATTTAACTGAAACAATAAAACTAGATGGCGGCATAACATTTAACCAATACTGCGCCGCCATCTAGACTCATTGGTTATTATATCATATTTTTAAGCTTTTGGATGATTATTCTTTTTATTATTCCTTTGTTTTTAACATCTCTTTTTAACGTCAAAGCTCCGCCCATCAAGAAAAGCAAGATACCCACTAACACTAATGTCCTAAAGTCTAACCAAGAGCCCGTTTTTACAATTCCCTCATTTTTGTCCTCTGACACATCATTCTCTCCATCTCCAAGTTCTTCAGGCTCATCAGGTTCTTCAGGTTTCTCAGATCCTCCAGGCTCTCCAGGGCCTTCAGGTTCTTCAGGTTCTTCAGGTTCCTCAGATTCTCCAGGTTCACCAGGTTCCTTAGGCTCTCCAGGTTCTTCAGGCTCTTCTACTTCTTCTACCATTATTAGTTTTACATTGTCGATAAATATGTTGTATGGCGTATTAAGTATTTCTTCGTTAGGCTCTCTTCCCAATCCAAACATAAACTTATAGCTACCGTCCGAAGGCACTTCTATTATTGCTTCATAAGTCTTCATTGTGTTATCCACAACAAAGTCTTGTCTGGCTACACCTGAGCCCGTAAGCTCCACGTACACAGTCCTTTCCACATCCGAACGCATATCAAAGGATATCTTATAAGTGCCTGCAGCGACATTGACCGGCTCTTGATACAGCTGTATGTGCCACCAGGCCCAGCCTACCTGCTTGATCTCTACCTTCAATTCTCCATTCTCAACCGAAAATTCGGCCAATCCCGCCCACTGCTCATAATCACCTTGATTATGGGTTTTCCACCCTTCAAGACCTTCTTCAAAGCCACCGTTGGCGATCAAATTGTGTTGTGTGTCTGAGTGTAATTGATTTGCATAAGCATTTTTCATTGAGAAAAGAGATGTTATTAAAAACACAATGGTCAATAGCAACGATATGGAAGCCTTATTATTTTTCATACAGCCCCCTCCATTCCCCTTTCAGTTTCCTTTATAGAAAATTGTACACAAAGCCATGAATAAAAAGTAAGGTGTGAGATTTTAGATTAGGTGTAAGCGTAAAATAATACCCACCTTGACGAGAAAACATCATTTTGTGGGCACAAATTGCACAATCGGAATAAGAAAAACAGCTTAATTTCAAGCT